>JAUWHT010000208.1 GCA_030605745.1 Pirellulales bacterium
GCAAGCCCGGCGGCTAAACGTTACTGCGGGCATTGTAGGCGTGCGCGTCGGCCGTCACAATGGCGGCTCGGGCGTGTTGAAGAAGGCTATCTCAACCCGCGGAGTCTGCCGGTGAGCCAGAAGCGATCGAGCCGCAAACGGTGGCTGATGACCGCGCTGAAGCTGCTGATCGTTGTGGTCGTGTTGGCGGCCGTTCGTCATACGATTGCCACGGCCATGGCCCAATTGGGTAAGCATCCGTGGCATTTCGATCCGGCGTGGCTGGTGGCCGCGGGCGTGTTGTACCTGCTGGGATTGCTCCCGGCGGGGCTCTTTTGGCACCGCGTGTTGCTGGCGCTTGGGCAAAATGCGAGGATTGGTGAAACCCTGCGGGCCTACTTCGTCGGGCATCTCGGAAAATACGTCCCCGGAAAGGCCATGGTCGTCGTGATCCGCGCCGGACTGATCCGCAGTCATCGAGTGGATACGGGTGTGGCCGCGGCGAGTGTCTTTTTCGAGACGCTGACGATGATGTCGGTCGGGGCGTTTATCGCAGCCGCTGTGTTGGCCGCTTCGTTTCGTGGCCAGTTGCTGCTGTTCTGGGCGGCCGTCGGATTGATGGTGCTCGCCGCGGTGCCCACCTTTCCACCGATCTTCAAACGCCTCGCGCGGCTGGCCGGTGTGGGCAAATCAGACCCCTCCACTAGCGAAAAACTGGACAGACTGGGCTACGGGACCCTGCTTATGGGCTGGTTGGCCATGGCACTGTCGTGGGTATTGCTGGGTCTGAGCCTGTGGGCCGTGCTGCGGGCAATGGGTGCCGCCGGTGCCGATCCTATCGGCCAGCTCCACCTCTACACCGCCGGCGTCTCGCTGGCCATGGTAGCGGGATTTCTGTCGCTGGTGCCCGGGGGGGCCGTCGTCCGCGAGGCAATCCTGGCCGAGGTGCTGGTTCCCCACCTGGGAGCAGCGACGGCTCTGGTCGGCGCCGTGTTGTTGCGACTGGTTTGGTTGCTGTCAGAGCTGGTAATTTCATGTATGCTATATGTTAGTCTGAATTTCTCACCACGGAGGCACGGAGAACACGGAGATTGTTGAAAGAGTCGACATACCCCAATCAAGACTTTTTCTCAGTGTCCTCCGTGCCTCCGTGGTGAATCTGTTGGTGAGAAATACCGAGAGAACCTACCGATGCTTTCCATCGTCATACCGGTTTACAACGAGAAAGAGAGCCTCCAGGTCTTGCACCGGGAATTGGACGAGGTGGCCACTGCCGAGGGCTACAACCTGGACCTGATCTTCGTCGACGACGGCTCGACCGACGGCTCGTGGGAGGTGATCCGGCAGTTGGCTGCCGGTGACCGGCGAGTGCGTGGGATTCGTTTCCGGCGGAACTTCGGCAAGGCGGCGGCGCTGGATGCGGGTTTCGCCGCGGCCCGGGGAGAGTTGGTGATGACGCTGGACGCCGATCTCCAGGACGATCCGCACGAGATCCCCAGATTCCTCGCCGAAATGGAAAATAACCTCGACGTGCTGAGCGGCTGGAAAAAGGTCCGCCACGACCCGTGGCACAAAGTATGGCCCTCGCGGGTGTTCAACTGGATGGTAAGTAAGCTGACCGGCGTGGGGCTGCACGATCACAACTGCGGGATGAAGTGCTACCGTCGGGAGATTTTCGACGAGGTGCGGCTTTACGGCGAGTTGCACCGTTTTGTGCCGGTGCTGGCGGCCGGCCGGGGATATCGCGTGGGTGAACTGGTCATTCGGCACCGGCCGCGGAAGTTCGGCCGCTCGAAGTACGGCGCAGCCCGGTTTCTCAAAGGGTTCCTCGACCTGTTGACGGTGAAGTTTCTCACCGGCTTTGGGCAGCGGCCGCAGCACGTACTGGGGACCGTGGGCATCGTGTCGTTCCTGCTGGGGACGTACCTGGCCGCCGTGTGGACCATAACGCGACTGGTGCCCGGTCTGGAGCCGATCCATCTGCACCAGCGGCCGGCGCTGCTTTACGCCGTCGGGCTGTTGCTGCTGGGCGGGCAGTTGATGTCGATCGGGTTCCTGGCCGAGCTGTTCATCGCCTACAGTGATCCGGACATCAAGGCGTACTCGATCGTAGAATGCACAGATCGGACCGGCCGGATAAACGAGAATACAGCTTAATTCAAGTTTTGCACATTTTCGGGCTCGAAATGTAGCTGAAATGGTATCGGCCTCCAGGCCAATTTGGGATAGCATGTGATTCAACCGTCACAAAACATTCCCGCAGGCAAGGAGGCCGACCCATGCAGCTTACTACAGGA
>JAUWHT010000025.1 GCA_030605745.1 Pirellulales bacterium
GTGACCATCGAGTGCGACTACGCGGGAAGCGAAGTGCTGCTGAGCCGCATCAAGCTCACCGGCCGGGGCGACTTCTACATGCCGGGCGACGTGTACTACGTCGAGCTGGCCGAGCAGCAAGGTCTGATCAGCTCGAAGAAGACCGTCTGTTACTTCATCCCCGTGATCCTGGTCCAGAAGGGCAATCCGAAGAACATCCGCACCCTGCATGATCTCACGCGGCCCGGGATCAAAGTGGGGCTGGGCGATCTAAAGGCCTGCGCCATCGGGCGCAAGTGCTCGAAAATCTTTGCCGAGAACGGCATCCCAGAAGAGGACATCAACGTGAAGTTCCGGTCGCTCACGGTCAACGAGTTGGGCAACCACATCAAGCTGGGCACGCTGGACGCGGTAATCGTTTGGGACGCCGTGGCCGCCTATTTTGCCGACGACGCACAAGTGGTTCCCATCCCCCGCCGGCAGAACGTCATTTCCACAGTGGCCGTCGGCGTGCTGAGTTCGTCGAAGCATCCCAAGCTGGCCCAAGAGTTCGTGCAGTTTATCACCTCCGAGGTCGGCAAAGACATCTTCAAGAAACACCACTACACGATCACCCCGCCGCAGTGATCGCTGGTATTCTCCAACCAAGCGGTTTATACTGAATGGTGTTGTGTGATTCAGGGAAATCACCTCGTTTAGCCCCGGCGTCCACGCCGGGGAAAACACGCCGCGTGGACGCGGCGGCTAAACACCCCTTACCAAACCCCCACCGGATTTCCACGGCGTGAACCCTTCGTTGTTTAGCGAACCCCGGACGACCGCACCGGTTACCGGGCTGCACGGCCGGCTGTTCGCCGCGTCGATGCTGGCCTTTGTCGGGCTGTTTGTCCTTGGGCTGCTGGCCCTGTTCATTGCCGACGTCAGTTATATCAACATCCAGGCGGTGGCCGAGGTGCTCCGCGCGCCCGAAATCCGCGCCGCGCTCTGGCTCTCGGCCTGGACCAGTGCCGTGACCGTGGCCATTGGGTTGCTGTTTGCCGTGCCCATGGGCTACGCCCTGAGCCGGTACCGCTTCCCTGGTCATGCCGTGGTCGACTCGATTGTCGATCTGCCGATCATTCTCCCGCCGCTGGTGGTGGGGCTCTCGCTGTTGGTCTTCTTCCAGACCGACGTGGGGCGCTGGATCGAAGCGACTGGCATGAAATTCGTCTTCCAGTGCAAGGGGATTGTTCTTTGCCAGGTGTTGGTCTCGGCATCGTTCGGCATCCGCGCGGTGAAGCTGACGTTCGACGGCATCGATCCGCGGATCGAGCACGTGGCCATGACGCTCGGCTGCACACGCGCCGGGGCGTTCTTCCGCGTGGCGCTGCCGATGGCACGCCGCGGGATTATTGTCGGGGGCATTTTGATCTGGACCCGGGCGTTCGGAATCTTCGGGCCGCTGATGGTCTTCGTCGGTGCCGTGCGGTTCCGGACCGAGGTCCTGCCCACCACCATTTACCTGGAGCAATCGGTTGGGCGGATCGAGGTGGCGCTGGCCGTGGCCATTTTGATGCTAGTGCTAGCGGCCGTGGCCCTGGTGGCCGTTCGAATCGTGGGGCTCGGTCAGCGATGATCCGCATTGAACAACTCAATTTGGCTGTCGATACCTTCGCCCTAAGCAACATCTCCCTGCACGTGAAGCCGCAGGAATACTTCGTCCTGCTGGGGCCCACCGGCTCGGGGAAAACGCTGCTGATCGAGTGCCTGTGCGGGCTGAACCCGATCGACTCGGGCCGAATCTGCATCGACGGTGTTGACGTGACGCCGCTTGAACCGCGTAGCCGCGGCATTGGCTACGTGCCGCAAGACTACGCTTTGTTCCCGCACAAGACCGTGCGCAACAACATTGGTTTCGGCCTGGAGAACCGTCGTGCCGCGCGGACCTCGATCCGACGAGAGGTGGATCGGCTCATGGGCCAACTCGGTGTGAACCACCTGGCGGAGCGCTTTCCACAAAAGCTTTCCGGCGGGGAAAAGCAGCGGGTTGCGCTCGCCCGGGCACTGGTCCTCGAGCCCCGGGTCCTCTTGTTAGACGAACCGGTTAGCGCCCTGGACGAGCAAACCCGCGATAGCCTCTGCCGCCAATTGAAACAGTTGCAAAAAAGCACGCATACCACGACCGTACACGTGTGTCACAACTTCGCCGAGATGCTCGTCGTGGCCGATCGGGTGGGAATCGTTTGGCAGGGCCGGATCGTGCAGGTGGGCACGCCGCAGGAGGTCCTACAGCGGCCAAGCAGCGCGCAGGTGGCGCGATTCGTCCAGGCGGGCAACTTGCTGGGCGCTCGCGCGGCGGCCGACGGCCAGTGGCTGCGGCTGGCCTGTCATGGTGGCGTCGAATTTCGCGCCGCAAGGCAAGACGTGCAAACCGCGGCCGGCGAAGTGGTCGTGATGGTCCGCCCGGAGAACATCCAGCTTGCATCCGCACGTCCTGAAAACCCGCCGCCCGGTACTACCGTTCTGGAAGGTTCCGTCCGCGAGGTGGTCGATCTCGGATCGCTGGTAAAGCTAAACGTCGCCTGCGGCGCGGCAGTCGAGTTGTTGGTATCCCTTGGGAAGAGGGAGTACAATAGTAGTCGCATCGCCGCCGGCGACCACGTGTCGCTAGCCGTTGCGCCGGAAGACGTGCACGTAATGCAAAAACCATGAAGAACTTGATATGCACCTGTCTGGCCGCGTTGGTAGTCGCCTTATCATCGGCCTGCTCTCTGGCCGGCGACTGGCCGCAGTGGCGGTACGATGCGGGTCGCGGGGCCGTATCGCCGGACGATCTGCCAGAGCGGCTGCACCTGCAATGGACGCGCAGGCTGCCGCCGCCCCGGCCGGCCTGGCCTGAAAGCCAGCCGGCGCTGCGGTTCGACGTTTCTTACTCGCCGGTCGTTGCAGGAAAACTGTTGTTCGTCCCCTCGATGGTCACCGACACGGTGATCGCTTACGATACCGACACCGGCGCGGAGAGGTGGCGGTTCTACACCGACGGGCCGGTGCGGCTGGCGCCGATTGCACACAACGGTAAGGTCTACTTCGGCTCCGACGACGGGTATCTCTACTGCGTCGATGCGAGCCGGGGCACGTTAGTCTGGCGGTTCCGCGGCGGACCGTCCGACCGCAAGGTGCTGGGCAACGGGCGGCTGATCTCCACCTGGCCGGTCCGCGGCGGACCGGTCCTGCTGGACGGGACGATTTACTTCACCGCCGGCATTTGGCCGTTTATGGGCATCTTTGCGCACGCAGTCGATGCCCGGACGGGTAAGTCCGTCTGGACCAACAGCGGCGAAGGTTCCACGTACCAGATTCAGCCGCACAACAGTCCGGCCTTCAGCGGTCTGGCGCCGCGAGGATACCTGGCGGCCACCGTGCATGGGGTGGTCGCCCCTGGTGGCCGAACGCCGCCGGGATGCTACGACCTTAAGACCGGCAAGCTGAAGCACTTCGATTGGACCAAGTTCGGCAACCGCGGCTGGCAGGTTACAGCCCGGGGCCAGTGGTTCTTCCATGGTGGCCGGATGGTCTCCATCACCGACGGCGAGCCGGTCCGCAGCATGGCCGCCATGCTGCACGACGATGCGGCCCTTTATGGCATGTCCGGCGGCCAGATCTTCGGTCAGGCTTTGCAAGCCGAGCAAGTGGCCGCCGAGAAAGTCGACCGCAAGGGCCGAAAGGTCCAGGTCAAGCATTGGACGCTCAAAGAGCCGTGGAAACTGCCGGTGGCCGATGCGCCGGGACAATTGTTTCTGAAGGCCGGCTCGCGGTTCTATGCCGGCGGCGACGGTATGGTTGCCGCAATCCAGGTCGATTCCGACGAGAAGGTGGCCAAGGTGGTCTGGAAAGGCGCATTCGAGGGCACGCCGTGGAACATGCTGGCCACCGACGATAAGCTGTTCGTGGTCACCGTCGACGGGCGAATCTATTGCTTCGGCGGCACTGCTTGCGAGCAAGCAGTGGCACACGATTTTCAGATAGCCTCCAAGCAGCAGTCCGGCCCGTGGCGGCCGCACGCGGAAGCGATTATCAAGACCACCCAGGCTACCGAAGGGTACTGCCTGATGCTCGGCCTGGGAACCGGCGGACTGGCCGAGGAGTTGGTCCGCGCGTCGAAGCTGCACGTTATTGCCATCAGCCCGGACGCGGAGAGGGTCAGCATGTTTCGCCGCCGGATGCAAGACGCCGGGCTGTACGGGATACGGGTGGCCGCACACGTGGGCGATCCGGTCGAGTATCCCTTGCCGCCGTACCTGGCCCGCCTGGTTGTCTCGGAGGACCTCCGCGCGGCCGGGATCGACCGTGATGATCACTTTGTGAAGTCTGTCTTTCGCGCGTTGCGCCCTTACGGTGGCATGGCGTGCCTGCCGATCGACGTGAAGCGACTCGGTGGCATGGTCAAGCCAAATCAATTGGAGCGCGGGCTTCCAGCCCGCATTGAGCGGCCGGGACGGCCGCGCTCCGCAATTGTGAAATCGGCCGGAAAAGGCTGGTCGCTGCTGGTGCGTGAGGGTGCGTTGCCCGGCGCGGCCGATTGGACGCACAACTACGGCGATGCCGGCAATAGCGTGGTTTCGAAGGACCGGCGGGTGAAGCTGCCGCTGGGTCTGTTGTGGTTCGGCGGGCCGCCGAACGACGAGGTCCTGCCGCGCCACGGCCACGGTCCCTCGCCGCAGGTTGCCGCCGGCCGGCTGTTCATCGAGGGGCGCAACATGCTCCGGGCGCTGGACATCTACACCGGCCGGCTGCTGTGGCAGAAGGACTTGCCCGACCTGGGAAAGTTCTACGACAACACAAATCACCAGCCGGGCGCCGGCGAGATCGGCAGCAATTACGTCTCGCTGGAAGACGCGGTGTACGTGGTCTACGGCCGGGTAATCCTCGAGCTGGACCCGGCCGATGGCGAGACAAGAAGAGAGTTCAAGCTGCCGACCGGGCCCGACGGCCGCCGGCCGTACTTCGGCGCGATCGCCGCCTGCGGCAACCTGCTGATCGTTACGTCCGTACCGGTGAAGGTCACACCAAAACCGGAGTCGTCGTCCGTCGACGAGTTGTTGATTCCTGTGCGGTACTCGTCGGCCAGCCGGCGTCTGGCTGTATTCGACCGCAAGACGGGCGAGAAGCTGTGGGACCGGCGGTCGAAGTACGGCTTCCGGCACAACAACATTGCGGTCGGCGCCGAGAAGCTGTTTTGCATCGACGGCCTGTCGCGTGCCAAGAAGCAGGTTCTGCTGCGCTGCGGCTTCCGCGCGGAGGATTACAAGCCGCGGCTAATGGCGCTGAGCGTCCGCACCGGCGAGGAACTCTGGAGCACCGGCAAAGACGTCTTCGGTACGTTCCTGAACTATTCGACCGAACACGACGTGCTGCTACAGGCCGGCAGCGCCGCCCGAGATCGGGCGCGCGATGAGGCGACAACAGGCATGGTCGCTTACCAGGGTAAAGACGGCAAGGTGCTCTGGAAAGACCTCCAGCGGAGCTACAGCGGACCGTGCATGTTGCACCACGACATGATCATCACCCAAGGCACGGCCTATTCACTATTGACCGGCAAGCCCAAGATGCGCGACCACCCGATCACCGGCCGGCCGGTGCCGTGGAAGTTCACCCGAAACTACGGCTGCAACACGGCGACCGCCGGCGAGTACCTGATCCTGTTCCGCTCGGCAGCCGCCGGGTTCTACGACCTGGCCAGCGACGGCGGCACCGGGAACTTTGGCGGGTTCAAGTCGGGCTGCACGTCGAACCTGGTCGCCGCCGGTGGGCTGCTGGGTGCGCCCGAGTACACCCGTACCTGTATCTGCAACTACCAGAACCAGACCTCGCTGGCGCTGGTCCACGATCCACAGGTTGAGATATGGACCTTTAACGCACTGGACTGGGACGGCAAACCGGTCCGGCGCGTGGGGATCAATTTCGGTGCCCCGGGCGACCGACTGGCCGATAACGGAACCCTGTGGTTGGATTACCCCAGCCGCGGCGGGCCCTCGCCCGATATACCCGTCGACATCGAAGCCCCGCAGCCCGAATACTTCCGCTACCACAGCTCGCGCGTCCAGGCGGACCCCGACGGCCGGGAACTCGATTGGGTGGCCGCCTCCGGCTTCTGTGGCGCAGGGACCGTCACGCTCATGTTGGCCAAGGACGACCGGCCGCGCAAGTACACCGTCCGGCTCCACTTTGCCGAGATGGAAGACCTCCAGCCGGGTCGCCGGGTGTTTGACGTATTGCTGCAAGGGGCCGAGGTGCTCGGCGAGTTTGACATCGTCAAAGAAGCCGGCGGCGCCAACCGCGCTGTGGTCAAAGAGTTTCAAGGTATAGAGGTGACGGGCCAACTGAAGGTTTCGCTCGCCCCGTGCGGCAAAGAGGGATGCCCGCCACCGGTCCTCTGCGGCATCGAAGTGGTGGCCGAAGAAAAGTAAGCTGCACGTTGTTTAGCCGCCGCGTCCACGCGGCGCAATTTCTCCCGGCGTAGACGCCGGGGCTAAACGGCGAATAGATAATCATCATAATGTTACAAGCATATCCCTATCTGTTTCGGCTCGCCCACTGGCTGTTGAGCGGAAGCCTGGTGGTTCTGGTGCTGACGGGGCTGAGCCAGCACGCGGCGGCCCGGCCCGACTGGTCGTTGTTCTCGGGCGTGTTGCCGGGGTGGTGCTGGTCGGGCCGGATGAATCTCTGGCACCTGACGGCCGCCGCGGTATTCTTGCCGTTTATGCTCGGCGCGTTATGGGCCCGATCGCCGGAGCGGCCGCGAACTCGCTGCACCCACATTCTGCTGCTCGGCGGCGGACTGGCGATGATCGTAAGCGGCCTGATGCTGGCCGACTTGTCCGGACCGGCCGGCGTTTACACGACCGCCCGGTGGGTACATGCGGTCGTCGGGCTGATAGTGCTGCCGATCGGTTTCATCTGGCACGTTGTGGAAGGATTGACGCTGTACCGAGATAAGCTGGTGCCGGCGTTCAGCCTTCGGGTGCGCCCGAAATGGAAGCCGTGCCTGTGTTTCCTTCCGGTGGTGCTGGTCACAACGTGCATGGTGCTTAATGGCTTGCCGGTTCACGCCCCATGGCACGACCTGGTCGCCAGGCGGATTGCCGGGCCGGTTGCCGATGATGCCGAGATGGCCACGCTTCCTTGGAAAGATGCGCGCCCGTTGCGGATCAAAGTGGCCAACGGCGCCGGCTTCGGCGTCGGCTTCAATGGCGGGTGGACGCTGGTGAGCCTGCGGGCACTGCACGACGGCCGCGAGCTGTTCGTGCTGGCCGAGTGGCTCGATCCGGCCGAGGACCGCCAGTACATGCCCTGGAAGAGGACCGGCGGCGGCTGGGAACATTTGGTCACCGATCCGAACGATGAAAGCGTTTACTACGAAGACAAGTTCAGCCTGGTCTTTCCCACGGTGCCTGACTGGCAGTTCGAGCGGTTCGGCTGTGCGGCGTACTGCCACGTGGGCGGCGGCCGGGCGTACGGGTACAAGGGCTCCAAACGGCTGGTCGACGTCTGGCACTGGAAGAGCACGCGAACCGATCCGGTCGGCCAGGTCGACGACAAGTACTGGTCGGACGTGGACTTCCAGGCCAAGGACGTGGGCCGGCACGGCGATCCGAAACAGGGCGGCGGTTACGAGAAGAACATCTCCAAGGACAAGACGGCCAAGACGCACCCGGCCTATCTGCCCGACGTTCCCCAGGCGGCCGGCCAGGGGATAATCCCCAGGAAGCACGCCTTCAAGTACTCGACTGTATTGGCCGCGGAAGTGCCTGCCGACACGATCATCCCGGGCATAGTGGCCTCGGCATTCGAGGGCGACCGGGGCCACCTGCGTTGCTTCTCGCGGTACAAGAACGGCCGTTGGCTGCTGTTGATCCGGCGGAAGCTGGACACCGGCAGCCCGTTCGACGTGAAGTTCATCCCCGGCCGGTCGTACCCATTCGGCTGCGCCGCGTTTGATCGAACTTCCAAGCGTCATGCGTACGGGCTGGCCACGTACCGGCTGGTGCTATAAAGCCGCGACCGGTGGTCGCGGTTGAACGAACAACCACGCGATTTTCTCCGAACCACTGGGCGCGACCAACGGTCGCGGCTTTATGTTTCCACAGTTTACGTTCGAGCGTATTGACACCCACCAACGCGCCGGGCAAGCCCGGCGGCTAAACGGCTTGGACACGAACGCTGGGGCTCATGGTTGCACTGATCGCGATCCCCTTGACATATTGCCCTTTGACGGCGGCCGGCTTCATCCCAACCACGTAGCTGATGAAACCGCGGATGTTTTCCGCCAGTTTCGGCTCGTCGAAGCTCAGCTTTCCGACTACGGCATGCACGTTGCCCCCGGCGTCGTTGCGGAACTCCACCTTTCCTGCCTTGTACTCCTTGACAACCTTGCCTACCTCCGGTGTGACCGTGCCGGCGCGCGGGGAAGGCATCAGACCGCGGGGCCCCAAGGTGCGTCCCAGCGGGCCCACAATCTTCATCATGTCCGGCGCCGCAATGCACACGTCGAAATCGGTCCAGCCCTGCTTGATCTTTTCGGCCAGTTCCTGGCCCCCGACCTCGTCAGCGCCCGCCTGGCGGGCCTCCTCGATCTTGTCGTCCTTGGCAAACACGATCACCCGCAGTGTGCGGCCAATTCCGTGTGGCAAGACAATCGAGCTGCGCACGAGTTGGTCTGCCTGCTTCGGATCGATCCCCAGTCGCATGGCGACCTCGACCGATTGGTCAAACTTCGTGTTGTTGAACGTTTTCAGGAGCTTGACCGCCTCCTCCACCGACAACGGCTCCTTACCAGGGGACTTTTCCCCCAGTGCCTTCATCCGTTTAGATCGTTTGGTCATGGTACGCTATCAGCTTTCAGGTGGCCGCCGTACCGGCAGCCGCTAAACAAACGCTGTTTCCACCCAATCTATAATCCCTCGCCCCTAATCCCCAACCTCCAATCCCATGCTCCGAGCGGTGCCTTCGATCATGCGTTGGGCATGTTCGAGGTCTCGGGCGTTTAAGTCGGCCATCTTGGTGTTGACGATCTCCTCGATCTGGGCTGCGGTGACTTTTCCGACCTTTTCCTTGTTAGGCACCCCGGAGCCCTTGGCGATGCTGGCGACCTGCTTCAGCAAGGCGGCGGCCGGGGGGCTTTTGGTCACAAAACTAAAGCTGCGATCGTTGTACACCCGAACCACCACCGGAATGGCCATCCCCCCGGCGTCCTTGGTGCGGTCGTTAAACTGCTGAACGAACTGCCCCAAGTTGATCCCGAACCGCCCCAATGCCGTACCCACCGGCGGGGCAGGCGTTGCCTGGCCGCCAGGGATCTGAAACTTCACTTCTGCTTGCAATTGCTTTGCCATCAGTTGCCTTCAAACCGCCTCGATCTGCCAGTATTCCAAGGTCACAGGCGTGCTCCGCCCGAAAATGTTGATCATCACCGTTACCTGCCCGTTGGTCTGGTCTATGTGCTCCACTTCTCCCTCGAAGTTTTCGAAGGTCCCTTCGTTGATTTTTACCTGATCGCCCGGGCTGAAGGCGATCCTTAGCTTCGGCGCCTTGTCGGTTCTCTCTTCCTTCTTGGCTAGAATCCGCGAGATTTCATGTGACAGCATAGGGGTGGGCCGCCCGGCCGCCCCGGTAAAATCCCCAATGCCCGGCGTCTCGCGGACCAGGAACCAGGTGTCGTCGGTGATTTCCATCTGCACGACCAGATAGCCCGGATAAAGCTTCCGCTTGGATGCCCTCTTCTTGCCTCCCTTGAATTCCGTAACCTCTTCGGTCGGCACAATCACCTCGCCGAAGAACCGATCCAGTCCGGCAATCGCTACCCGCCGCAGGAGTCCCTCGCGAATCGAATCCTCCCGGTTGCTCTGCACCTTGAGGATATACCAGTTCATGTTCTCGGACTTCTCAGCCGGAGCATTCTCCGGCAGGTTCTCCTGCTGGTCGGTCACGGTTTTGGGCTCGTCGGTCACGCCGGAATTCCCCCCGGGCTTATTCAGAAGATCCCCAAGAATCGGAAAACGGTCCTCCAGAACCAGTCGAAGCAGAACAGCACGGCCGCCAAGGCGAAGATGGTAATCAGCACCACCATGGACGCACGAAACAGTTCGCTTCGAGTGGGCCAGGAGACCTTGTTCATTTCTGCTTCGACGGCGATCAGGAAATCGGCAAAACTGGGGACGTTGACCACACGATAGGCAATCCACAACCCGGCCAGCAACAACATACCCGGCAGCAAGTACTCAATCCCCGGCATGACAGCCACCAGGGCCCACATCTTCATCGTCAAGCTCAACTGCCAAAGCCCCAGCGCTACGGCGATAGCCATCGCAGCAAAGGTAACCTGCCGGGTAATCCGGCCCTGGTTCCGCTTGTAAATCCCGGTATGAATCAGTTCCTGAAAAAACGCGCCCACAGATCACCTTTCAACGGCAATTTTCAATTTGCAATTGCCAATTATCAATTTTCAATTGCTCTTATTCCACAGCAGGGGCGGAGGGACTCGAACTCTCAACCGCTGGTTTTGGAGACCAGTGCTCTACCAATTGAGCTACACCCCTGCACGTTAGCCTGAATTTCTCACCACGGAGGCACGGAGGACACGGAGATTATCAAAACTCCAATCAAAGCCGTTTCTCCGTGTCCTCCGTGCCTCCGTGGTGAATTTCCTGGTGAGAAATCCGGATTAGGCCCGCTGCACGTTCGACAACGTCCTTTGGTCGCCCGCGCGGCCGTCACTCGATCACCTTGGTTACTACTCCCGAGCCAACCGTTCGGCCGCCCTCGCGAATTGCGAACCGGACGTTCTCGTCCATGGCGATCGGCGAGATCAATTCCACGCCCAATTTGACGTTGTCGCCGGGCATGCACATTTCGACATCCCCCAACAAGTTGGCGGTGCCGGTGACGTCGGTCGTGCGGAAGTAGAACTGGGGCCGGTAACCGCTGAAGAACGGCGTGTGCCGCCCACCCTCTTCCTTCGAGAGCACGTAGACCTCCGACTCGAACTGGGTATGCGGCGTAATCGAGCCCGGCTTGGCCAGCACCTGGCCACGCTCAATCTCGTCTCGCTTAACTCCCCGCAACAGGCAGCCGATGTTGTCACCGGCCTGGCCCTGGTCCAACGTCTTGTTGAACATCTCCACGCCGGTGCAGACGGTTTTTCGCGATTCGTTGATCCCCACGATATCCACTTCCTCGCCGGTCTTGATCACCCCGCGCTCGATACGCCCGGTGGCTACCGTGCCGCGACCCTCGATGGAGAACACGTCCTCGACCGCCATCAGGAAGGGCTTGTCGACCTCGCGTACCGGCTCCGGAATGTGCTCGTCGATGGCGTCCATCAGTTCCGCGATGCACTTGGTGGCTTCCGGATCCTTGGGGTTGTTGTAGGCCGTAAGCGAATCGCCCCGGATGATGGGAATCTCGTCACCCGGAAAACCGTAATCTGTAAGCAACTCACGGAGTTCCAACTCGACCAACTCGAGCAGTTCCTCGTCGTCGACCAGGTCAGTCTTGTTGAGGAAGACCACCAGGGCCGGGACGTTGACCTGCCGAGCGAGCAGGACGTGCTCGCGGGTCTGCGGCATGGGGCCGTCGGCTGCGGAAACGACCAAGATCGCCCCGTCCATCTGGGCCGCACCGGTGATCATGTTCTTAATGAAGTCGGCGTGGCCCGGACAGTCGATGTGGGCATAGTGCCGGTTTTCAGTTTCGTACTCCACGTGGGCCACCGCGATGGTCAATGTCTTGGTAGCGTCACGCACCGTACCGCCCTTTGCGATGTCGGCGTACGACTTGAACTTGGCCAGACTTTTCAGTGACTGGACGGCCAATATGGCCCCGGTCAACGTGGTCTTGCCGTGGTCAATGTGGCCGATGGTGCCCACGTTCACGTGGGGCTTGGTTCGTTGAAAAACTTCCTTGGCCATTCGTTTCTTTCTCCCTGCGTTTGGTCAAGCGGGTAGTTTGGATTAGCGTCCTCAATTCTCAGTTTAGCCCCGGCGTCTACGCCGGGGAAATTGCGCCGCGTGGACGCGACGGCTAAACGTTCTATTCCCGATATATTGGGCTGGCCGACGAAAAAGCTGCTGATGGGACTCGGACCCATGACCTCGTCCTTACCAAGGACGCGCTCTACCAACTGAGCTACAGCAGCCAGCCCCGAGTTCCCGTTCAGTTGAGCACGCCGCGTGCCGCCCCATTCTTGCAGTCAATTCACCTCTTTCTCAATCCCTTACCCGGCTGAGCGGGTGAAGGGAGTCGAACCCTCGTCAATAGCTTGGAAGGCTATGGCTCTACCGTTGAGCTACACCCGCAACAGTGGCGTTCGGCTACAGTGTGGTCCCGGTGGGGTGGTCTCTTGGTGTGGTAAGTGGGGGGTGCAGGATTCGAACCTGCGAAGGCACTGCCATCAGATTTACAGTCTGACCCCTTTGACCGCTCGGGAAACCCCCCTTCACTTGATTGCTGGAGTTAGTCGCTGGCGACCGGCACCACCCTGCTTACCCCCAACGGTTCGCAGCCAGGGCCATCGTATTCGCTGAAAAACAAGGGATTTCCATTACGAGCTAGCGGAGGGACTTGAACCCACAACCTGCTGATTACAAATCAGCCGCTCTGCCGATTGAGCTACGCTAGCCGGTCGAGCCCACTACCCAAACCCATAAATATAGCCAACCTCCTAAAATGTGCAAGAGGGAATCGGCAAGAAAATATGCGGCCCAACCACAAATCTGCCAAAAACAGCCTCCCACACTACCCGGAAGAGGGGGCACCCGCTCGTTTTTTCCATCCGTCGCGAAGGGCCAACCTCATTCGCCCCCCAAAAGAACCACCTCTCAGCCGCTCCCGAGCAGGCTAAAATCATGGTTGTAATGCCGGGCGTCTCGCCGGGTATGTTGTGCCGGCGAGACGCCGACGCTACGATCGTCGGGCCGTGCCGCCCAGTTTTGCCGCCGGGCTTGC
>JAUWHT010000176.1 GCA_030605745.1 Pirellulales bacterium
AGTGTGGTGAACAAGTACTGTACAAGATGCGCGCACGGCGCGCAGAAGTTACAACGATAGACTCTAACCCAATCAAACAACTACTCTACTTAGCCGTTACACCAACCTGCGGAAAATCGGGCAAGCCCAGCCGCTACACGGACCTTGTATGCTGTTGGGGCGGCAGTTAAACTGCCACCCCAACAGGGAGCGCTTCCGATGAAAACCAAGCAAATGGACATGGCGGTCGTGCTGGCGCGCGGACTGGGTACACGGATGCGGCGATCCGACGGCTCGGCCTCGCTGGACGACCGGCAAGCGGCAGTTGCCGAAACGGGACTAAAGGCCCTGATCCCGATCGGCCGGCCATTTCTCGACTACGGGCTATCAGCCCTGGCTGACGCCGGTTATCGCCGAGTGTGCCTGGTGATCGGGCCGGAGCACGATGAACTCCGCGACTACTACGGCCAGAAGCTACAACCCCGGCGGCTTACCATCGAGTTCGCCGTGCAGCAGGAGCCCAAGGGCACGGCCGATGCGGTGGCTGCCGCCGAAGCGTTTGCCGACGGCCAGCATTTTGCCGTGCTCAATTCGGACGATTACTATCCGGCCGAAGCGTTGCGGGCCCTGCGCGAGCAAGACGGTTGTGCGGTGGCGCTGTTCGAGTGGAAATGTATGCTCGCCGGCGGCAACTTTGCGGAAGAGCGGTTGAGGGCCTTTTCCGTCGGCCTGATCGACGACCGCGGGTACTTGCAGCAAATCATCGAGAAGCCGGACGCGGCGACCTGGGACTCGCTGCCCAGGCCGCTGTGGGTCAGTATGAACTGCTGGCGGTTCGGGCCGGCCATCTTCGACGCCTGCCGCGCGATCAAACCCTCGCCGCGCGGTGAACTCGAGCTTCCCGATGCGGTGCAACACCTGATCAACGTCGAGCATCAACCGTTCCGCGCGGTGAGGGTGCGTGCCCCGGTCCTCGATCTGTCCAGCCGCAAGGATATTGCCCCGGTCGCGGCTAAGCTGGCCGGGATAAAGGTGGAGCTTTGATCGAACTCGACTACCGGGGCGGCTTGGCCGATTCGCGCGGCCTGGCCGATTGCCTAACGGCAACTGGCCTGAGCCAAGCGGCCTGCCGGTCGAAGGCGGAACTGTTCGCCAAAGCGGCCAGCGTGTTGCCGGCAACGGAGCGGGGCGACTTGCGAGCGTCCTTCGTGCCCGGGCGAATCGAGGTGTTGGGTACGCACAACGACTACGCGGGCGGTCGAAGTATGCTGGTTGCCGTCGAGCGGGGATTTTGCACGGTTGTCGCGCCCCGCAGCGACCGCCGAATAAATGTGATCGACGCGGTACGCGGTGAGACGGCCGAGTTCGAGTTCGATCCGGAACTGGTGCCGCGGGCCGGGCACTGGTCGAACTACCCGATGACCGTCGCACGGCGAATCGCCAAAAATTTTCCGGATGCATCTCGCGGGGCCAATCTGGCCTTCGCCAGCGATCTGCCGCCGGCGGCCGGCATGAGCAGTTCCAGCGCGATGATCGTGGCCACGTTCCTTGCACTGGCCAACATGAACGATTTGGCCCGGCGGGACGAATACCGTCAAAACATCAAGCAACCAACCGATCTGGCCGGCTACCTGGGCACGGTCGAAAACGGTCAAACTTTCGGCTCGTTGGTGGGCGACCGCGGGGTGGGTACATTCGGCGGCAGCGAAGACCATACAACTATGCTCTGCGCCAAGGCCAACCAACTCGTCCAGTACACCTACTGCCCGGTCCGGTTCGAGCGGGCGGTGCCGGTGCCCTCCGACTACACGTTCGCAATCGCCGTTAGCGGCGTGGTGGCCGAGAAGACCGGTGCGGCGATGCAGAAGTACAATTCCGTTTCGGGTCGGGCGTTCGCAGTGGCCGAGCTTTGGCGCCGCCGGACGGGCCGCGACGAGCCGCACCTGGCGGCCATCCTGGCCAGCTCGCCGAAGGCTATGGGGCGTCTGCGGGTAATCGTCAAATCGGCCGAACATGAGGAGTTCGGCACCGATGCACTGCTCTCGCGCCTGGAGCACTTCATCATCGAGCACCAGCAGATCATGCCCGCAGCCGCTGATGCACTGGCCAACGGCGATATCGCCACGTTTGGCCGGCTTTCCGATGATTCGCAACACGCGACGGAACGATACCTGTGGAACCAGGTCCCGCAGACGATATTCCTGGCCTCCGCCGCCCGGCGGCACGGGGCCGCGGCAGCCACCGCCTTCGGAGCCGGCTTCGGCGGCAGCGTATGGGCAATGGTGGAAGCGTCGCGGGCCGGACCGTTCCTGACCGCCTGGGCCAACTCTTACCGAAACGAGTTCCCCAAGCACGCCGAGCAGTCCACCTTCTTCACCACCGGCGCCGGCCCCGCCGCCTTCCAACTCTCGTGATTTCCGGCGGTTGACATCCGATCCTGCGGGCAATAGAATACACGCTAATGAGCCTCCAATGGAAAGCGTAAACATCGCTAAACAATTGTCGTTCTTGATCTTGGAATAGAAGGAAAGTTGATGAAATCAAGAAAGTCATTGAAACACTTCCTGAGAAGGATTTTGTCCAACTCAGGAATTGGTTTTCGGAGAAGGACTGGCAAAAATGGGATAGACAGATCGAGAAGGACTCGATGGACGGAAAGCTGGACTTCCTGGTCAAAGAAGCTATTGATGAAAAACGGTGATCAAAATGACGGTCTTTGATGAAGTTTTTAGAGCTGCCCAGAGTTTGCCGGCGTCCGATCGGCTTCGGCTAATCGACGTGTTGTGGGAGACCTTCCCGCCAAGCGAGTGGCCGACTCCGGGCACGGAGTGGATTACCGAGGCGCAGCGTCGGTCGGCCGAGTACGATGCGGGGCGCATGCCGGCATCACCGTGGTCGGACGTGCGAACCCGTGCTCGACGGAAGGTGGGGCTGAATGACTGACCCGGTGGTTCATTGTACGCAACTGACCGTAGTTACAGCCGTTGGCAGGGAAATGGAGACCCGACATGCCCGAAATATCAAGATTCTTTGGGATTATCATCCGCATGTACTATGACGATCATAATCCGCCGCATCTTCACGCAGACTACCAAGGAGGCGGGATTCTCATTGACTTCCGCGGGAACATTCTGCGCGGATCTCTTGGTTCAAGGACAGCGCTCCGTCTGGTGCGCGAGTGGATCGATCTGCACATGGAGGAGCTCCAGAAGGACTGGGAGTTGGCGAGAGCAGGTAAAGAGATCAAAAAAATTGTGCCGCTGGATTGAGGTGGACTATGTGGCAATTCAATGAAGTAACAGCGATCGAGTACCGGCGGGAGCGGGTTTATCACATCGCCTTTGACGATGGCTTGGAGGGTGATGTCGATTTCTCGGAATATGTTGGCAAAGGTCCGGTGTTCGCCCCCTTCGATGACGTGGCATTCTTCAGGAAAGCACGAATTGAGGGAGGGACCATTGCCTGGCCGAATGGCGCGGACGTAGCTCCCGAAACACTCTATGAGAAGATAGCAAACGCCAACAAGTGAAGGAGGTAAATCATGACACAACTGCTTGAAAAAGCGTTTGAAGAGGTGTCTAAGTTGCCGGAGATAGAACAAAATCTTCTGGCCGGATGGTTGCTCGGTGAACTGGCGTCCGAAAGAAGATGGGAAAAAGCATTTGCTGATTCGGAAGATGTATTGGAAAAACTAGCGGATGAGACACTTGCCGAGCATGCTCAGGGAAAGACGAAACCATTGGATATTACCTGTCAGAGGTGTGATAATGAGTTTGACCGAATTGAAAGTTGATCTGCCCGCTAGCTTGACTGAGGACGAGGCGAAGCTTCTCCTTGCAGTTAAGCTTTATGAGGTTGGTAAAGTATCGCTTGGAAAGGCGGTAAAGTTGGCTGGGTTTTCTAAGCGTGCTTTCATAGATGTGCTGGGTCGCTATCAAATACCCGTTGTCAATTATTCGGCTGACGAATTGCGCCAAGAGGCCGATCAATGAATGAGCCGGTAGTAACTGATAGCACCTGTCTGATTGGCCTGGAACGGGGAGTGGAGGACGGGGTGTGAAGCGGATACGCTTGACTCGACACGCGCGGGAACAGTGTGCTGAACGCGGCGCTACCGAGAAAGAAGTCTCCGAAGCCATCGAAAAGGGCGGGCGTGAAAATGCCAGATTCGGGCGGCAGTTGTGTCGCTGTAATTTCAACTTCGGCCGGACTTGGCAAGGCAATACCTATGCCATCAAGCAGGTTGCACCCGTCATTGTCGAAGAGTCCGACGAGATCGTCGTGGTAACCGTGTACACCTTCTATTTCTGAACCGAGGACGTGATGAAAATCAGTTACGACTCCGAGGTCGATGCTCTCTATATCCGCCTTATCGAGGGCGAACACGAGTGTCGTACTGTGAGGCTAAACGAGGAAATCGCGCTGAACATCGGTCCCAACGAAACGCTCGTGGGCATCGAGGTCCTCGATGCCAAGCAGGTTCTCGGCCGGGGAAACCTCCCGCCGCTTGTCCTGGAAAATGTCCCGCTGGCGCCCGTGTAGCGGGAGACGCGGAGGTTGCGTAATTCATGAATGAGCTTCATCAACCGGGTGATTCAATTTGTGACGTCGAGCAACTTGATGAGTTGCTGAGCGAGCCGACCGGCGGCGTGGTGGAGACGATGCGCCGGTTGGAGGGGGACATTCTGATCCTTGGCGTCGGCGGCAAGATGGGGCCAACCTTAGCGCGCATGGCCCGACGCGCCAGCGATGCGGCCGGCGTTGCGAGGTGGGTGATTGGCGTGTCGCGCTTTTCGACGCCCGAGTTACAGCAGTGGCTCCAGTCGCACGGTGTGGAGACGATCAAGTGCGACCTGTTGGATCGTGCCCAACTGGGCGCCCTGCCCGAGGCGCCCAACGTCGTCTACATGGCGGCGATGAAGTTCGGCAGCACCGATCAGGAGGCGAGGACCTGGGCAATGAACGTCTATCTGCCCGGCATGACGTGCGAGAAGTTCCACCGCAGCCGGATCGTCGCATTTTCGACTGGAAACGTCTACAAGATGGTGCCGGTCAACTCCGGCGGATCGGTGGAGGACGGCACGCTTTTTCCCATAGGCGACTATGCCATGAGCTGCCTGGGACGCGAGCGGATCTTCACGCACTTCAGCCAGACGTTGGACATCCGGGTGTCGCTCGTGCGGCTGAACTACGCCAACGAACTCCGCTATGGCGTACTAACTGATCTGGCCCAGCAGGTGATGGCCGAGCAGCCGATCGACCTGACCATGAGCTACTTCAATGCGATCTGGCAGGGCGATGCCAACGCGATGACGCTCCGCGCGCTGGATCACACGGCCACGCCGCCGCTGGCTGTCAACATCGCCGGTCCGGAGACGTTGCGTGTCCGCGAGGTGGCCGAGCAGTTCGGCCGGCTGCTGGGCAAGCCGGCGAGCTTCACCGGCACCGAGTCGGCTGACGCGTTTCTCAGCGACGGCCGGCTTGGCTACGAGCTTCTGGGCCGTCCGCGGGTCGGCGCAGAGCAGATCATCCGCTGGGTTGCCGACTGGCAGTTGCGCGGCGGCCCCACGCTCGGCAAGCAAACGCATTTCCAGACTCGCAACGGGAAGTTCTAGTCCGGATTTCTCACCACGGAGTTCCAGAAATACAAAAAATGAGCAGTTCCATCGATCCGACCGTTCACGCCGTTCTAATGCGCGGCATTGCGATCCCGGCCCACCCGTTGGCCTTGACTTCCGCGCGGAAGCTCGACGAGCGGCGACAGCGGGCGCTGAGCCGTTACTACATTGCCTCCGGGGCCGGCGGGCTGGCGGTCGGTGTACATACCACACAGTTCGCAATCCGAGAGCCGAAACATGCCCTTTACGAACCGGTCCTGCAACTGGCGGCCGAGGAAATGGACCGCGCCGACGGCAACCGCCAGCAGCCGCTCGTGCGGATCGCCGGCGTGATCGGGCACACAAACCAGGCAGTTGCCGAGGCACAAACGGCCGGGCAACTCGGGTACCACGCCGCGCTGCTGAGCCTGGCCGCTATGGCCGACGCCGGCGAAGACGAGTTGATCGAGCACTGCCGGGCGGTTGCCCATGTGATCCCGATTGTGGGGTTCTACCTGCAACCGAGTGTGGGCGGGCGACACCTAAGCTATGCCTTCTGGCGACGGTTCGCTGAGATCGACAACGTCGTGGCAATCAAGATCGCACCGTTTAATCGCTACCAGACGATCGACGTGGTCCGCGCGGTTCTCCAGGCCGGTCGCCAAGACATCGCTCTGTACACCGGCAACGACGACAACATCGTCGCCGATCTGATCACCCCGTACCGGTTCGACATAAACGGCCAGCCGGTAACACGGCGGATCGTCGGCGGGTTGCTGGGGCACTGGGCCGTGTGGACCAGCAAGGCCGTGCAGATTCTGCGCGACTGCCACACCGCTGCGGCCTCGGGCGGGGCCGTCCCGGCAGAACTGCTGCAACTGAACGTCGAGGTAACCGACAGCAACGCGGCGGTGTTCGACGCAGCCAACGGCTTTGCCGGTGTATTGGCCGGTGTTCACGAAGTGCTGCGGCGGCAAGGCTTGTTGGAGGGTATCTGGTGCCTCGATCCGAATGAGATGCTCGGCCCCGGTCAGGCCGAAGAAATCGACCGCGTCTGCCGCGCCTATCCCCACCTGATCGACGACGAATTTGTGGCCGAGCACCGGGACCAGTGGCTCAGCGGGTAGTCGGCCGATGGACATGAACCTGTTGACCCACTAGCTCGGCTTGATCGGCGGTTGTGCATTCGTATCGGCGCGACCGGCGGTCGCGGCTTTATGGCGTGAGCCGGGTCCGGGCCTCGGCTGCCCAGGGGCTCTCCGGGGCCAGTTCCAGGAACGCCCGCCAGTGCTGCTCCGAGCGGTCGCGCCGGCCCAGCTCGTCGAGTGCCCGGGCAAGATGGTAGTGCACGTCGGCATAGTCGGCGTGATAGGCCAGTGCCCCTTCAAACGCGGCCACCGCCAGATCGGTCTGGCCCGTCTCGGCCAGCACGCAGCCCAGGTTGGCCCGGGCTTCCACGTAATCCTCGTCCAACTCGACGGCCGTGTAGTAGCGTTCTCGGGCCGCCGACAGATCGCCCTGGCGATAGAGCAATTCGGCCACCTGGAAGCAGATTTCGGGATTGGGACCTGCGGCAGCCATTGCCGCGCGGTACATCTCGGCGGCCGCCGCTAGTTGGCCGTCCTCTTCCAACTCGGCAGCCAACCGGCACATCTCCTCGGGCGAGGTGGCAACCGGCTCGGGCCCGGGTATCGAGACCACCGGCTCGCCCGCGGTCAAACCCACCGGCTCGCGCTCCCAAGACTCGAAGTCGAACCGCAACTGCCCGCCCGGCTCGAGCAGACCGTCACCTTGCCGAAGCAATATCTCTTTGCCCCGGACGATGACCGACAACTGTGCCAGCGGCCGCTCCACCTCGGGCAGGTACCGGGCCAACGCCGCCAGCTTCTTCTCGATCTGCCCGGGCGAAACACCGGCCGCCAACAACTCGGCCAATCGCCGCGCGGCAGCCACTTCCCGGAAATCGAAGTACGGCAACCGCCGCACCTCTCGCACCGGAACGATCAACCCCCGCCGGTGCCAGCGGCGGATCACCGCCACCGAAACGCCCAACAACTCGGCCAGCATCGCCGGCGTGTAAAGCCGGTGGATGTCTTCCGGCCCCTCGACCAGCCCGAGCCGCTCCCAGAGTTGCGTCTCGGTGATGACCCGAAGCGTGCCCTGCTGGGCCGCTTGCTGGGTCGGCTCGTCGAACCACTCGTCCAGTCCGTCGGCCTGCGGCACCGGCAGCTCCTCCTCGCCGACCACCGCCAAATCGACCGACGCATCCGGCTTCTCCACCACCACCGCCCCATGCCGGCGAACCAACTGCGCCGCTTCCCGCCGCGACATACTGCCCAGCTTGCCGACAAACGCCACCCGCCGGCCCTTGAGGATATCAGAGGTTTCGTCAGGGAGAAACATTGAGGGCACTTCGTACTTCGACATTCCTTGTTCGATATTCGATATTCATTGTCACGAGTAAATTGCTGGTATAATAATTCTTGCGAGTTGCCTTACAACCCCCAGATATCCATAGGGTCGGTAATGTCGGGGTCATCATAACGCCCCAACGTCGCCAGCCACTCGGGCATCCCGTCCTTGATTGCTTCCTTCAGGTCTTGCAGGTCGTCGGCCTCAATATGTCCCTGCTCCTTCATAAAGGTATAGAACTTCTTCAGACTGGCCGCATTCTCTCGAATCGAACTCAGGCTGGCCCACATCGCCTTGCGGATGAACCAATAGCCCAGAAACATCGAGATTTCACCGGCGCCATCCTTGGCCGGCATGGCGTCCTCGTATAGCAGAAACTCGTTGATATAGAAGTTCACATTTTCCACGTGCCGCTGAATCGTCTTCTCCGTAAGTCCCTTTTCAGAAAACCATTGCTCAAAGTCAGCCAGCAGCTTGCCGTTCTCCTCCCGGATCTTGGCACACGCCCGTTCGTACTCTTCGTATTCATTTTTTGGCATTAGTGTCTTCTCTTTATGTGTGTATGAGGTAGCGACGTAATGATCCCGAATGTGGCTTTCGCTTCCCGATAATCATCATTCAACCCTCTCCGGATACCTGGACCGAAAGTAATCCTATACGGTTGCAATGCTCCATCGTAGATGATCTGGTCCTTGAAAGGCAACAGAATGGTCTCGGTGTAGATGGGCAGGTGTGGCCCGACCACTTCATCGAACGGGTCCATAAGTGCAAGCACTCCGTAGGCTTTCGGCGGGGACTTGGGCTCGAGGAATACCGCATACCGCTTAAGGTAACGAAAAATGTAGAAGCTCCCGATGAGGGCGTGTCTCCAACTGGAAACGATTTCCAGTTCGTCCGCTGAAAAACTGGCCGGGTTGTCCTTGACGAACTCGTCAATAAGCTCAGGCTGGCCATGAACGGCGTCCCGAACTTTAAGCCGTGTCTCCAACGGCAACGATAGGAAGTCCGGCGGATTCGTAGCTGCATTGGGCAACACTTCCAGCTTTTGGCCCGCATAGGACACCAAAGCCATGTGTAGCCTGTAGAACAATTGGCAGTCTTCTGGGGAAAGGTTCATTCTTGCTCGTCCTGAATTATCTAGCGTGGAAAAGGTGACGGGCACCAAATCTGGGCATAGTGAAGAGTCTTGGAAAGATAAAGCACTTTTGTGAGCGGGGAAAAGTGAGTGCGCATCAAGCCCACATATCCCATGCCCCCTGGGTATCCTGAATTTGGTGCCTGTCACCTCTTTTCTCTACTAGATGGCCTTGAATAACCTCAGGTCTGCCCTGATCGGCAACTCGAACAACTCGTTCCGCAACAGCCGCGTCGAGAAGAAAAGCACCTCGAGGTTCTCGACTTCGCCCGTATGGGGGTTGAGTCGCGCGACCATTTCGTCCCCCAGTTCCTCCGACACTTGCTCCGCGTAGGGCCGACACTTGTCGATGTGGAGAATGTCGGCCTCGCGGTCGTACTTGAACGTCAACCCCGTCTCCATTCGACTTCTCCTTCCGCCAGACTACGGCAACACAATCACCATACTACCACTTATAGCGGACTACAGGGTGAACTGTCAAGATGCCGAAGAAGGCCGGCAGGATGCCGGCGTTAGGCAACTCGCAAGAATTAGTATACCAGCGATTTACTCGTGACAATGAATATCGAATATCGAACAAGGAATGTCGAAGTACGAAGTGCCGTCGCCGTTTCGCCTTCTGTTTGATTTCATCCTTCGACATTCTTTGTTCGATATTCGATATTCGCGTTGACTCGGTATATTATTTTCTGCGAGTTGCCTTACACTTACTGGTGATACCGAATCAGGTGCCCTGGTTGGTCGGCGAGGGGTAGACCTCGCGCAAGGGGGCCGGTTGCTTGCTCTGCTGAGACTGCGGTGCGGCTGACTCTGGGGGCAGCGCGGGCTTCTGCTCTGGCGCCGCGGGGGTTGGCTGCTGCGGTTTGGTGGCCGTCGTTGGTGCAGACGGAACTTGCAGCGGCACGCCGCACGGGTCGAGCGGCACCCGGCAGTAGACTGTCCGTGGCGTGTAGTAGGTGTACGTTACGGGAATCCGCTTCTCGATGCACCGCGGCACGCGAATCGTCTGTTGCACCGCCTGCATCCGGCAGACCCGGTACGGAATCTTCTCTACCCGTTGTTCGTAGACCATCCGGCAGGTGGTCACCGGCACCTGGCGGACACGCTCCTCGGTAACCATCCGGCAGACCTGGTACGGAACCTTCCGCTCGACGCGTTCCACCACCGGACGGTGTACGGTGTACGGCACCTGGCGGACGTGCTCTTCGGTCACCATCCGGCAAACCCGGTACGGCACCGTGCGGCAGACCTGCTCCTGGCGGTAGCGGCAGACCTGGACGGGCACCTGCCGGCTGACCACTTGCGAGACGTAAGTGGTTTGCGGGACCTGCCGGGCAACAAGGTTCGGCTGCCACGTCCGACGGACCTCGTAGCGGCCGCGCGGGCTTTGAACCCAGTACAATCCGGGCCGCTGATACGCCGTTGCCCCGGTACACGGGTCGACCGTGCAACTGCCCGAATGCCAGGTGAGCCTGGTCCGCGGCCAACCCGGCTTGAATACCGTCTGTTCCGTGTAACATCCCTGGTCGACGTACTCGGTCCGGTAGCTCGTCACCGGCCGCATCACCGTGTGGCACTCGGTCCGATACGCCGTCTCGTAGACCGGCTTGCAGACCGTGTAACACTCCTGGCGCTGTTGGGTTTCCCAAACCGGCTTGCATACCGTGTAGCGCTCTTCGCGGCTGGCCGTCTCTTGCACGTAGCGGACCCGGTTGTAGCTGCAATCTCGAATCTGCGTCTCGTAGACCGGGCGGCATACGGTGTAGCGTTCCTCCCGGGTGCTGGTTTCGTAGACGGGCCGGGCGACCGTGTAGCGACGCTCGCGTAGTTGCGTTTCCCAGACCGGGCGGTAGCAGGTGACTTGCCGCTCTTCGCAGACCGTCTCGTACTCGATCCGACAGGCGGTCACTTCCCGCTGATCGCACACTGTCTGATAGACGATTTGATACGCTGGGCCGTCTATGCACGTCACACATGCTGAGGGCGGACAACAGACCTGGGCCGGCGCTGAAGCAGTCCACAACACCAGCACAGAAAACCCCAACGCGATTCGCAATGGCACGTTCATTTTCAATTCACCTCGCCGGCCGCTGGGGCCGGCACTTGTGGAAAAGGAGGAAGTGCAACCCCCAGCCCGACCGGGAGCCACTTCCCAATAATACATCCCCTCATATGAGTCTGCCAGATAATAGATCAAAGGGCAAATGGCAAAGCGGCAAGCGGGCCGGCTCAATGGACGTTAGTCCAAGTACCGTAAGGGTTTAGGAATTTCAGAAAAATTTTAAGTTTCCCGGCGGACTCGCCGACCGCAGATTTTGACAAAACGACGCAACTTGTTTGCTTGCAACCAGTTGCGAGTTGAGTTTGCTTAACCGCTACAATCTCCCCGGGACCGCAGTCTCGGGGCGTTTCGGCCACTCGAATAATCTGCAACAATGGGCCCCGATGCGATACCTGGACCTGACCCTTCCCACACCGGCCGAGAACCTGGCGCTGGACGAGGCGTTGTTGGAACAATCCGAGTCGGCCGGGCGGCCCACCGAAACGCTCCGCCTCTGGGAGTCCAACCGGCCGATGGTCGTCCTTGGCCGCTCGTCAAAAATCGACGACGAAATACACGCGGACACCTGCCGGAAGCTGGACATCCCGATCCTGCGCCGAATAAGCGGCGGGGCGGCAATACTGACCGGGCCGGGATGCCTGATGTACGCAGTAGTGTTCAGCCACCGGGCCCGCGGCGGACTGCGCGCGATTGATCACGCACATCGGTTCGTGCTCGGCACACTGGCCGCGGCACTGGCGCCATTGGCGCCTGATGTAAAGTACCGGGGAATCAGCGACCTAGCCGTCGGGGAGTTGAAGTTCTCTGGCAACAGTGTCCGCTACAAGCGCGATCATTTGCTGTACCACGGCACGCTGTTGTACAACTTCCCGTTGGAGCTAATCGACCGCTGCCTGGCAATGCCCCCGCGCCGGCCAGAGTATCGGCGCGAGCGGGCACATGGGGCGTTCGTTACGAATCTTCGGCTGGACGCCGCGGCGATTCGCCGGGCGCTGATCGCCGCCTGGGATGCCAATGAGCCGCTGGTCGACTGGCCCCGAGAACTCACGCGCCGTCTGGCCGCCGAGAAGTACAGCCGGCCGGAGTGGAACGAAAAGCTGTAGGAGGCGACTCCGCCGGCGACAATCCGTTTAGAGGCCGTCGGTACGACGGCCATTGGCATCACAACTCAGACTTCAAGCGGAATTTCACTTCGTAGGATTTTCCGGCCTTGACTTCCAGCACGTCGGGCCCGGCGACCTGTTGGCCCTTCGGGGGGCGGATCTTGTGCCGGCCGTCGATGTCGGCCCGTAGCACGGCCTTTGTCGCCTGGCCGTCCTTCCACGCGATGTCTACCTCCAAACCACCCCTGGCGCGCAGACCTTGCACTCGGCCGGTCGGCCAAACACTGGGCAGCGCGGGCAACAGGGCAATTTCGCCAGCGTGGCTTTGCAGCAGCATCTCGGCGATCGCGGCTGTACCGCCGAAGTTGCCGTCGATCTGGAAGGTCCAGCCTTTCCTGTACGGGTGCTTGTCGAACAGGTTCGCAAGGGTGAACCTTCGCAGCAGCACCAGCAGGTTTTCGTAGGATTTCTGGGGATCTTCGAGGCGAGCCCAGAAGTTGATCACCCAGGCGCGGCTCCATCCACTCAGGCCACCGCCGTGCTCCAGCCGATACTCGAGCGACTTCTGTGTGGCCGCGGCGAGCTTCGGCGTGCCGCGCAGCGTGATCCGCCTTCCAGGGTATAGGGCGAACAGGTGCGACATGTGGCGGTGGCCCGGCTCCGGCTCCGCGAATTCTTCCGACCACTCCATCAGCCGCCCGTCCGAGCCGACCTTCGGACCGGCCAGGCGCGACTGCGCCGCCTGCACCCGGTTGACAAACTCATCATCGATCCCCAGCACCTCGGCCGCCGCCAGGCAGTTGCCAAACAGGTCCCAGATGATCTGTTGGTCCATCGCGCAGCCCATCGTCAAGTTGCTGACCTTGCCGTCCGGGCTGCGGAAGCGGTTCTCGGGCGAAGTAGAGGGGCCGGAAACCAGCTTGCCCGTCTTGGGGTCTTCCACCAAAAAGTCGAGACAGAACTCGGCGGCTTCCTTCATGATGGGATATCCGCGGCGGGCAAGAAACTCGCGGTCGCCGGTGAACAGGTAGTGCTCCCACAGGTGCTCACAACACCACGCCGCCATCAGAGGCGACATGCCGTACACCGGCTTGCCGATCGGACTGGTCCAGAACCATGCGTCGGTGGTGTGATGAGTGGTGAAGCCGCGGCAGCCGTAGACGTCCCGGGCGGTCTTGCGTCCACGCCCCCGCAAGTTGTCGACCAGGTCGAAAAACGGTTCGTGACACTCCGACAGGTTGCACACCTCGGCCGGCCAGTAGTTCATCTGGATGTTGATATTGATGTGATAGTCGCAGTTCCATGGGGCATTGATGTGGTAACACCACAGCCCCTGAAGGTTCGACGGCATGCACCCGGGCCGCGAACAGCTTATCAGCAGGTATCGGCCGAACTGGAAGTACTGGGCAATCAGTTGCGGATCCTCCGCACCCTGCTTGAGCGCTTCGAGCCGCCGATCCGTGGGCAGGTTCACCGCGTCGGTCCTGCCAAGGTCCAACTTCACCCGTCGGAATAGACGGCGATGTTCGGCTACGTGGGCGTCGCGCAGTGCCTGATAAGACTTGGCCGCGGCCGCCGCGAGTTGCTTTTCACAGGTCTTGCCAGGCTCTTTCTGGCGATAGGTCGTGGCCGCGGTGACCAGCAGAGTAACCGCATCGGCATCTTCAATTTTGAGGGTGCTTGGACCGGCAGAAACCTTGCCGCCTTCGGCCAGGGCTTTCAATCGGGCCTCGAACGCCACACCTTCGCTCGCCTTGCCGCGGTCGGCCCGGCCACGAAGGACCAACTGGTCAGTCCCGACCGACGTGGTTGTGAAGTTCTCGGGACGGGTGAGTTCCACTTCGAGCGTCAGGCGGCCCGGTCTCTCGCAGGTCAGCCGGACGACGATCGCCTGGTCGACGGGACTGGCGAACACCTCGCGGGTGAACACGGTGTCGCCGTCGCGGTAGCTCACCCGCGCGATCGCCGTGTCGAGGTCCAGTTCACGGTGGTAGTCGGCGACGGCCTGGGGAGCTTTGAACTTCAGCCGCAGATCGCCGAGCGTCTGGTAGCTGCGAATAAGCCGGGGACTCAGGAATTCCCGCTGGATGATCTGCTGGCCCTCGACGTATTTGCCCTCGAAGATCAGCCGCCTCGCCTCGGCCAGGTGTTTGTGGGCCCCGACGCGATCGCGCTGCGTGGGCTGACCTGCCCAAAGGGTGTCCTCGTTGAGTTGGATCTGCTCGCTTTGGAGGCCTCCGAAGACCATGCCGCCGAGCCGGCCGTTGCCCACCGGCAAGGCTTCGACCCACTTTGCAGCCGGCTGAGCATACCATAGAACCCAATCGCCTTCGGGCGGCGCGGCTTTTGCCCGGCCTTGGTCGGTCCCAACGATCGCCAACAACGATGCAAGAATCAGTACCGTACACCTCATCACTTTTTCTCCTTTGGGGATGTCCTGAATAGCCTGAACTCGCGAATGGTGAACTAAACTCAGTATAGACGACGGGTAACCGTTCACGCAACCGCTTGATGGGCCTTCGGCCGTGCCGAAGTGTTACCCGTGAGCGATTGTTCTTAGCATCGCATAAATCCGAGACGGGGTCAAGTACCCAAATCTCGATCGGTCTGGATTTTTTGATCGGCGGGCCCTGGGCTGTTCCACTACACCACCAGTACACTTCATTGCATCCAAGTCGTAACGGCGTATCGGACGCTCTGCGTGGGGTCGTGGGCGCAACTCGTTGCACCACAAGCGGTTCCGGGGTTCAGCGACGCAGAGCGTGGGAACGAGAGGTAAGAAGCGCTGGGAACTGACAACTGATAACTGAAAGCTTTCTACACCCGGGGCCAAATGGATGGTCTTTTGGGGGGGAGGCACCTCCCCCTGGTTGCCGCGTCGAAAACCTGTCAGAATTTATTGCATGATGGCATTTGACTTGCAGACTGCACTGGCCCAATTGGATGCTGTGGTGGCTGAAAAAAAGCTCTCGCCCGCCGCGGCCGAGAACATCCGTACCTGGCTCAGCGAGCCGTACCTGGAAGAGTACGCCTCGCAGGTGGCCGAGCATTTGGCCTCCGGGAAGCTGAAGCAACTGGACGACGCCTTCTGGACGATTATGCCTTTCGGTACGGGCGGGCGGCGCGGTCGGATGTATCCGGTCGGCTGCAACGCGATCAACGACCGCACGATCGGCGAGAGTGCCCAGGGGCTGGCCGATTACGTCAAGGGGCACGTGCAGGGCAAGCTGCTGGCTTGTGCGATTGCCTATGACACGCGGCACCGCTCGCGGCACTTTGCCGAGTTGTGCAGCCAGATCATGGCGGCGGCCGGCTTCACCGTCTATTTCCTCGACGGCTACCGCAGCACGCCCGAGCTATCATTCGCCGTGCGGCATAAGGACTGTGCCTGCGGGATCATGATCACCGCCAGCCACAATCCGCCGGAGGACAACGCGGTGAAGGTCTACGGGCCGTCCGGCGGCCAGCTTGTGCCGCCGGACGACGCCCAGTGCATCGAGCGGATGAAGCAGGTCACGTACATTCGGCGGATCGCGTTTGCGCAGGGACTCGAATCGGGCAAGATCGTCTATTGCCAGGAGGAGGTCGACGCCGCCTACCTGGCAGCCGTCACTGCCCAAAGTCTGTCCGGCCCGCGCGGGTTGAAGATCATCTACTCGCCGCTGCACGGGGTGGGCGGCTCGGTTGTTCCCGCCGTGCTGACGGCGGACGGGTTCGAGGACGTCGAGTTGTTCGGGCCGCACGCCGCGCCCGATCCCGATTTCAGCAACGTGCCGGGCCATATCGCCAATCCCGAGAACCCAGCCGTGTTTGAGGTGATTATCGACCGGGCTCGGGAGGCAGGGGCCGATCTGATCCTAGCCACCGATCCCGACTGCGACCGGCTTGGTTGTGCCATGCCGAGATCGACCCAGCCCGGCGCGCCCTGGACCACGCTCAACGGCAACCAGATTGCGGCCCTGCTGACCGATTACCTGTTGGGCGCTCGCAAGGCGGCCGGCACGCTTACGCCGGACCTTTACGTGGTCAAGACACTGGTCACCAGCGAGTTGATGCGCCGGGTTGCCGACGACTATGCCGTTCAGACGGTTGGCGATCTTTTGGTGGGTTTCAAGTGGATCGGCGGGATGATCGACGAGCGCGGTCCGGAGAACTTCGTCTTCGGGGCCGAGGAATCACACGGTTACCTGGCCGGCGGGCACTGCCGCGATAAGGACGCCCCGGTGGCCGCTATGCTGCTGGCCGAGTTGGCCGCTCGGCTGAAGGCCGAGGGGCTCACGCTTGCCGAGAAGCTCGACGGGCTGTTCCGGCAATACGGCTGTCATGCCGAGAAGACGATCTCGATCAAGATGCCGGGCGAGCAGGGCATGGAGGACATGAAGGCCCTGATGGCCCGCTTTCGTAGCAACCCGCCTCAGGCCGTCGGCGGATTGAAGGTCGCCCAAACCCGCGACTATCTAAGCGGCACGGTCACCCGGCCCGGCGGCGAGCCGGCACCGCTCGATGGACCGGCCGGCGACATGATCATCTTCGACTTGGAAGCGGAGGGCAACTACGTGGCAGTTCGTCCATCCGGCACGGAGCCGAAGGTAAAGTTTTACATGTTCGCTTACACCCCACCCGAGCAAACCGCCGCCGATCTGGAAGCCACTAAGGCGGCCCTGGCCGAGCGGCTGAAAGCGATGGAAGCGGACCTGTCGAACAGTCGCCAATAGCCGGGGGACAACGTCCCGCGGGCGTGCTTTCCGCGACGCGCCCAGTCCCGGCTATTGTCAGACAGTCAATCTGCCCTACCGCCGGAGGATGCGCGATCGCAGGGCGGTTTGTTTCGGACCCAGGGCGGCGCCGATCCAACCGTCGTCGATCACAAACTGGGTGACTTCCAGGTCGGCCAGTTTCGGGTTGTCGGCGAGCCGCTCGGGTGTGACGTCTATCGGGTGTTTCCTGGAGAAGGTTTTGCTGAAGATGCCGCGAAGCGCGATCTGTGAACGGGCACTGAGCCGCCGGCCGATTAGGTGGATCACGCCGTCGCGGGCCAGTTGGACGTTGCACCCGTTGATCCTTGGCCGGTAGAACGCGCGGACCTGGAAGTTCTTCCAGCGCCGTGGCGATTTGCTGAGCCTGGTGATCGAAAGTGTCAGTGCGATTCGGCCGTCCCGCAAGCGTACTGTCACCGCGTCGTTTTTTGCGAATGTGATTTCCACGTCGTCGTGGCCGGGATTGGTTTGCCAGAATTGGGGGCGGCCCAGCCGGCCGGCGACGTAGCGCGACAGCTCCGGCAAGGTGAACGTCCGGCCGTCCAGTTGCAGGCGGTCCAGCACGTTGCTGATTGCCGACTCGTGGAGTTGGAAGCTGGCCAGGCTGTTGCCCGGCGCCCGGGGACGCGGCGTGTTGCCGCCGAGCTGGTCTTCACCGGCCAGCCGCAGCCGCATTGTGAACCGGCGATCGGTGGTCCGCGCGTCGATCATCGTCGGGTCCAGCGCCAAGGTTTCCAGCGGACCGAAGACTCGCTCGCGCAGCCGTTCAGCGAGTTCACCCAGCCGGGCGTCCGTCTCGGAGTCGATGCGTTTTCGTGCCTTGAAGGCGACTTTGCGTTTGATCTCGCGGTTGGCGGCCGCACGCTTCTGCTCGTGCTGCGAGCGCGCCACCCCCTTTATCAGCGAGCCGACCAGCGGGACCGCATCGAAATTGGTCTTCAGGCCCCGCAGCTTGGTGCTGTTGAACACGTCCACTTCGGCCCGCCTAAGGTGAATCCCCTTCAGGTCGATTTCCATCGGCTTGCTGGCAATGTAGACCGACTGGTTGTCGTTGTAGAAAGTCGCCGGTCCGCTGGTCGACGAAGTCAGCGATGCGACCATGCCGGTGACCTCCAGGGCCAATCGCACGCGGCTAGGGTCGGGCACAAGCTGCACTTTCACGTCGGTGGTGGTCAAACTTTTACCGCGCACGGGCACGCCTACCACTGTATCGCGCACCCGGGCAACCTCGGGCTCCCGCTCCGGCATCAGCCGGTTGAGCAACTCCCCGGTAACTGCCAGGCGCAAGTTTGCGTTCCGATAATGTGTTTGAAGCTTCCGGACCAGCCGGTGATGGTCTTCGCCGCCCGAGAAGCGCAGGTACAAGCAATCGTTGGCCAGCCGTCGGGCATCGCTCGGCAGCCCGGTCCGCTCGTATCGCTCAATGTGCTGCAACAGCTCGGCCGAATCGACTGGCTCGGCCGCCAGACGCCGCAACTCGCTTCTGAGTGCGACTAGCGGCTCGCGGGAAACGAATTGCCGCTGCCGGTTGGACATGGTGGGCTGGGTCAACCGCCCGAGGACCCGTTGGGCGAGCAGCCGATCGTCGGGCGTCTGACGCCGGGTGGACCACTCGTGCAATACATCCAGTAGCAGGTACTTGCGCCACGCCTTGCCTTCGGCCGAGTCGCCCGTCAGCGCGTCGATCTCGGCCAGGGCAAGCGACAATCGCTCGGGGTCGGCCGCGGTTGTCTCGGGTACTAGCGGCGCTGGACCGCTGATCTCGACAACCTCTTGCCAGATGTCCAAGCAGCGGCGCAGTGCGTGGCCCGCCCGACGCAACTTGCCGGCCAGCAACCTGTCTTCGATCGTGGCCGCCAGGGGCTCGGCCCGACGGGCCAACTCGTCCAGACGCCGGATGATCGAGGTCGCCTTGCCCGATCCTTCCGAGACGGCCAGCCCCAAGTTGCGAACCAGCCGGCCGGTCTGCGCCGCCCACACGTCGGTTGCACGACCAGTGGCCAACCCGTCCAAACGCTCCAGCAGCGCCTCTGGCACCTCCCAGGAACCGTCCGTGACTTGGGGAATCTCGGGTTCCTTCAGCCGAAACAGCGGCGGATTTACAGGCAAGAAGCCCGTGTTGGGGTATGTGGTACTCCGCTTCGGAGGGGGAATTCGGCGGGGCACCGGGGCGGGTAACAGGGCCGTGTTGGCCACCAGCGCGGGGGGTTCTTCGGCGCATACCCGGTTTGGGGCCACCTGTTCACAGGCGCACGGCCAGACCGTACTCAGCATGAGCAAACACGCCAAGACGTACAAAAACGGCCGAATCGGACCCCATTGCCGCCAAACCATCACTCGCTCCCCCGATCTGCCCTGGCTGCAAAACCACACTGCCCGGTATCAGATAGGATCGGCCGGTTGGAGCGAGTGAATAAAGGTATCTTCGTGCTCGTAGCCGTCCTTCGTGGTAAAGACCGGCACACGGTCGACGTTTTGGATGTCCATGAGTTTATCCCTTGGAAGGTGTTCGATAGATTCCCACCCTCGCCGGTGGGTAAGAACGAACATCCCAGGCCTTGGCGTCGGGCAGCAGACTGAAGTCGAAACGTGCATCCGACTCGACCACGAACATACTGCCGGCCGGGGCTGGCTGCATCAGGCCGCCGATCAGTTCCAGCATCTCGTCGGTCCGATGGACGTAGAAATCGTAAGGCGGCGAGCAGAAGACGACCCAGGGGGTGGGGCCTAATTCGGGCCGGCGTTTGACCCAGAGAAACACGTCGCCGGTGACAATTTCCGTGAATTCGTTGACACCCAAGGTGGCCACGTTTTGGCGGATGATCTCGGCGGTGGGGAAGTGTTGTTCGACGAGTGTGGCCCGGCCGGCGCCGCGGCTGAGAGCTTCCAGCCCCAAGGCGCCGGTTCCGGAGAACAGATCCACCGCGTGTTTCTCCCGGACGTCGGGCCCGATCAGGTTGAAGATGGCCTCGCGGACGCGGTCTTTCATCGGCCGGACGCGCGGATCGCCGTTGTAGTGGAGCTTTCGGCCCCGGAACCGACCGCCGATGATCCGTAGGTTCTGTGAAATTCGTGACATTTGGCCGTTTAGCCCCGGCGTCTACGCGGGGGAAATTGCGCCGCGTGGACGCGGCGGCTAAACGATATGCGCCGCTGGCCCCCTATTTGCCAGATACGGTCGATATGATATCGTAGGGCGAGTGAAGTGGGAAGTCGGAGCGCGGGCTTCTAGCCCGTATTGGGCGGCCGAGACGGCCGCGCTCCAAGGTCATTTATCGCAGGAGTTCGAAGATGTTCGTTCGTATTTGTCTGGTGTTGGTTTTCTGGCTGCTGGTGGTCCCGATTTCCGGTTTGCCGGCCCAGCAGCCGGCTGCGCCGGCCGAGAGCCGTCCGGGACGTGCCGAGTTCGACCGGTTGTTTGGCCAGTGGAAGGACTTATTGGCCGAGTTGGCCGTCCTGCGAAACGAGTACCGGACAGCCGACGAGCAACAGCGGGCTGAAATCAAGAAGAAGTGGGGCGAATTGATCCAGAAAGGAGATACCATGGCACCCCAACTACTCGGCGCTGCCGAGAAGGCATACGCCCAGTCGCCCAACGCCGACAAGCAAGTGACCGACTTGCTGATGGACGTTCTTATTGGGCACGTCAAGACCGACAACTACGAGGAGGCCTTGCGGCTGGGCAAGCTGCTGGCGGAGAACCAGTGCCCGGACAAGCGGGTTTACAACGCGGCCGGAGTTGCGGCGTTTGCAACGGGGGATTTCGAGTTGGCCGAGAAGTACCTCAAGCTGGCCCGGCAGAACGTGATCGGCGATACCGGCAAGGCATTCCTTGAGAACATACCTCACTACAAAGAGGCCTGTGCGAAGGAAAAGAAAATCCGCGCGGCCGAGGCCACTGCCGACGATCTGCCGCGCGTGTTGCTTAAGACGAGCAAAGGCGACATCGAGGTGGAACTGTTCGAGAACGAGGCCCCGATCGCAGTGGCGAATTTCATCTCGCTGGTGGAGAAGGGGTTTTACAACGGCCTTTTGTTCCACCGCGTGTTGCCCGGTTTCATGGCCCAGGTCGGCTGCCCAAAGGGCGACGGCACGGGCGGGCCGGGATACAACATCCCGTGCGAATGTCACCGGCCGAACCACCGGTTGCACTTCCGCGGCAGCCTGAGCATGGCCCATGCCGGGCGCGACACGGGTGGGTCGCAGTTCTTCTTGACCTTCCTGCCCACCGCTCACCTGGACGGTAAGCACACGGTTTTCGGCCGGGTGATCAAGGGGTTCGACGTGCTGCACAAGTTCCAGCGCCGCGATCCTTCCAAGCCCGGCGCCCCCAAGCCCGATAAGATCGTCAAGGCCACCGTGCTCCGCAAGCGCCCGCACGAGTACGCACCGAAAAAAGTTGGCGATGAATTCAACAAGTAACTCAAACTGTAAACGGTTGTGAAAGGAGCCTGCAATGCAGCATCACGTGCCGGTGGTGATCGAGCAAGACGAAGATGGGGTATTTATCGTTTCTGTGCCCACCTTGCAGGGGTGTCATAGCTACGGCCATACAATTGACGAGGCGATGAAGAACATCACCGAGGCGGTTGTGCTCTGCCTGCAGGATGAAGCGCCGACGGAGGACAAACGGTTCGTCGGCGTGCGCGATCTGGAGGTGAGTCTGTGACCGCTGTGCCGGTGATCCCTGCAAGGAAGCTGATCCGGGTGTTGGGGAAACTCGGCTTCGAACAGATTCGAACCCGTGGCAGCCACCACCGTTTCATTCATCCAGACGGTCGCAAGACCACGGTGCCCGTCCATGCCGGAAGGGACTTGCCACGAGGTTTGCTGCGGAAAATCGTCACCCAGGATTTGGGCATGAGTATGGATGAGTTTGTTTCCTTACTGTAGTCGTGGCTTTGCAAGTCACTACTCGTCGAGGACCTCTTTTTCCCTGGCCTTGGCGACCTCGGTGGCCTGGGATTCGTAGGTCTTGGTTAGGTCCTGGATTTCTTTTTTGAGTTCATCGCGGGCGTCTTCGGAGAGTGTTTTGTCCTTTTCGGCGGCATCGGCCGTTTTGTTGCCGTCGCGGCGGATGTTGCGGATGGCCACTTTGGCCTCTTCGGCGAGTTCCTTGACCCGGCCGACCATCCTTTGACGGACCTCCCTGGAGAGCGGCGGGATGCTGAGACGGATCACCCGGCCGTCGTTCTGCGGATTGAACCCCAGATCGGCGGCCTGGATCGCCTTCTCGATGTCCTTGAGCGTGCCCGGGTCGTAAGGACGTATGACAATCTGCGTGGGCTCCGGCGCGGCTACCGAGGCGACCTGCTTGATCGGCACCGGCGAGCCGTACAGTTCCACCTTCAGCGAGTCGACCAGTCCCGGGTTGGCCCTGCCCGTACGAATGCCGGCCAGTGCGGCCTTGAGCACTCCGATCGCCTTTTCCATGCGCTGTTCGACGTCCAAGAGGATATCATCCGCCGTCATGGTCGCTCTCCACTATCCACTATCCACTATCCACTACTTCCCACCAGGGTACCAACGCGCTGGCCGCGGACGGCCTGCTCGATATTACCTTCCTTGCGGAAGTTGAACACCATGATCGGCATCTCGTGCTGCATGCACTTGATGATGGCTTCGTGGTCGATCACGCGCAGGTTTTGCTGTTGCACGTCTTCGTAGCTTAGTTCGCTGTAGAGGACGGCGTGTGGATTTTTTTCGGGGTCGTCGCTAAAGACACCGTCAACGCGGGTGGCCTTGAGCAACATGTCGGCTTCGAGTTCCAACGCGCGTTGGGCAGCCGCGGTGTCGGTGGTCACAAACGGGCTGCCGGTGCCGCCGGCCAGGATAACTATGCGGCCCTTTTCGAGGTGACGCCGGGCGCGCCGGCAAATGTACGGCTCGGCCACGCCGTCCATGCGGATGGCCGTCATCAGCCGCGTGTCGCAGCCGAGCGATTCCAGGGCATCCTGTAGCGCCAGGGCGTTGATGACCGTGGCCAACATACCCATGTAATGGGCGGTGGCCTCGTGGATACCCGAATTGCCGGCGGTGAACTGGGCCCCGCGGAGGATGTTTCCCCCGCCGATAACGATCGCGATCTGCACGCCGTGCTGCGCCGCCTGGTAGATCTGCCGGGCGAGATGGATCACCGCGTCCATGGCGATGCCGCGCTGGCCGGGATGGACGAAACCTTCGCCGGATATTTTCAACACCACCCGCCGGTACCGCGACCCGGCCGGCGACTGTCCTGCTGCGGAGGCGGATTCGCCGGACACGGCACTCACTCCTTATCGAGTTCCCAATGGACGAATCGAACGATTTTCATGCCGGCGTCTTTGACCGTTTTTCCAACTGTCGTCTTGCCATCTTCGGCTTTAACGAATACCTGGTCGGCCAGGCAGCGTTCGGCGTAGAAGTTCCTCAGCCGGCCCTCGACCATTTTTCCGATAATTTTTTCCGGTTTGCCTTCTTTCCGAGCGGCTTCGGCCAGTATTTCACGTTCCTTGTCGACTTCCGCCGGATCTAGTTCGTCCTTGGTGACGACCGCCGGCTGCATGGCCGCGATGTGCATGCAGATATCCTTGGCCAGTTCTGCCTTGCCTCCTTCGATCTGAAGCAGCACGCCGGCGGCGCCGTTGTGATGGACGTAGCCGCCGCAGGTCGCGTCGATCCACTCGATTCGCTGGAGTTTAAAGACCTCGCGGATGCGGTTGTTCAACTCGTCGAACTGCTGCTTGAGCGTGCCGGCCGACTGGCGTGGGGAAGGCTGCGCGAGCAACTCGTCCGGCGTTGCGGCCCCGGGGCCGGTGGCCAACTGCCGGGCCATGTCGCCGGCCAGTTGGACAAATTCGTCGTTGGCCGCGACCGGGGCGCTTTCACATCGCAGGTCGATGATTGCGCCCACACCGGCGTCGGGATCGGTGTAGACGGCGATTCGCCCGGCCGGTGTTGCCCGGCCGGCGCGTTTTTCCATCACTTTCTTTCCCGCCTTGCGCAACAACTCGATCGCTTTTTCCTGATTGCCCTGTACATCTTGCAAGGCCCGCTTGCAGTCCATCATCGGCAATCCGGTTTTCTCGCGCAGCGCTTTGACGTCCGCGGCAGTGATTTCCGCCATGAAAATACCTCCTGTGTTGTGCTGTAATACTTGGCGAGTTATGCACCGCCATTCCCGGCGGCTACTGCTACCAGCGTTTCTTCGGCCTGCTGCTTGTCCGCCTCACCCACCGAGGCCTTGCCGGCCAATACGGCGTCGGCCAACAGTTGCATAATCAACTCGATCGAGCGGATGCTGTCGTCGTTGCCCGGGATGGGCAGGTCGACTTCATCCGGATCGCAGTCGCTGTCGATCAGCGAGATGGTGGTAACTCCCAGCTTCCGGGCTTCGCGGACGGCGTTTTTTTCTTTTCTGGGATCGACGATCACCAGGCACTCGGGCAGCCGGCTCATGGTGCGGATGCCGTTGAGGTTGCGATACATCTTTCGATATTCGCGGCTTAAGGCCGACTGCATTTTCTTCGAGTAGCTGGCCAAGTCGTCGCCGGCGCGGAGTGCTTCGAGTTCTTCGAGTCGACTGAGCCGGCTGCGGATGGTGCGGAAGTTGGTAAGCGTGCCGCCCAGCCAGCGGTCGCTGACAAACGGCATGCCGCAGCGCTGGGCCTGCTGGCTGATCGTCTCGGAGGCCTGCCGCTTGGTGCCCACAAACAGCACTAGGCTTCCCCCGGCGGTGACCCGCTGCAGGTATTTCCGCGCCCGCAACAATCCGCGAATCGTCTCTCGCACGTCGATAATGTGGATCAGGTTGCGACGGCCGTAGATATAGGGCCGCATTTTGGGGTTCCAGCGACTGGCCCGATGGCCAAAATGAACCCCAGCCTCGATCAGTTCTTTGACCAAAACGGTTGCCAAAGGCACAACTCCTTGATAAGGGCACACCGGCATGCCCCACCATTAGGGGATCCGGCGTTGGGTCGGGTAATTCGGTCAGGTGAGATTCCACTACTGTCCTGGACCGTTCAGGACGGTAAACACAACAGTCTAGCAATTCCCGCCCGTCGCGTCAACCAATCACACGTCTTTCGGCACCACGTATGGTTCCCGGTACTTGGGCTTGTTCAACATCGCGTCGGCCTCGTCGTCGCCGACGATGGTCTCCGTCTGTGGATCGAACTTCAGCGGCCGGCCGACCTGGTAGCTGGTGCGGGCCAGCAGGGACAAGGCCATCGACTTGTGCCCTTCCTCGATGTCGGCGCCCAGCAGCTTGTGATCCCGGGCGCGGATCGCGGCGAGCCAATTGCGGAAGTGGGGGATAGTCTCCGTTCGCCAGTCCAACTTCGGTTTGTCGAACTTGCAGGGACCCGGCTGGCATTCCAGCCCCATGAACGTGTAGTAGCTGCTGTAGTCGGGAAAGATCATGTACCCTTTGGTGCCGAAGAACATCGTCCCTACAGGGAACTTCGGCTGCACGAACGGGTACTTCCAGCGGAAGCCCGCCTCGCTGTTGGTGTACCACGAGCGGTGCTCATAAGTGACATACGTCTTGGGCTTGTCGAACTGGAAGGTCAAAGCCATGTGCGTGGGCGAGGTGCGGTCGTCCTCGTGAACAAACGTCCCACACGTGGCGGTCACGTGCGTCGGATGCTCGTCGAGGCCCAGCCCCCAACGGATGACATCCAGCTCGTGGACCGCCTGGTTGGCGAAGCAGCCGCTTGCGAGTTCCAGGTTAAAAACCCACCGCCGGTGCCAGAACTGGCTGTAGGGGCGCATCGGCTTCGGTCCCAGCCATTTGTCCCAGTCCAATCCTTCCGGGACGGGAGAGGGCCTGATGCGGCCCAGATTGCCGCGGAGCTTGAAGTCGATTCCCCGGGCCATGTACAGATCGCCGACGATGCCTTCCTTCAGCTTCTGGATACCTTCCATGATGTTTGGGTTGGAGCGGTTCTGGGTGCCGTGCTGGACCATGCAGTTGTACTTCCGCGCCGCGGCGACTACTTGCCGGCCCTCAAACAGGTTGTGGGTGACGGGCTTCTCCACGTACACGTGCTTGCCCGCTTGGCAGGCCCAGATCGTCGACAGCGCATGCCAGCGGTCGCCCAGCGAGTTGCTGACCGCATCGATCGACTTGTCGTCGAACATCTTACGCATGTCGTCGTAGGTGGCCAGCTTCTTGCCTTCCAACGCTGGGTACCGCTTGGCGGCCGAGTCGAGCTTCTTCTGATCGCAGTCGCAGACGGCTACAATCTCCACATTATCCTGGTCGGCTATTTTGTGCAGGCAGGCCACATGGGACCCCATTCGCCCACCCAGGCCGACTATGCCCACCCGGATGCGGTCGTTCGCGCTGGCTCGGGCCTTGGCAATCGCCGGGGCCGCAATTACCGAAGCGCCGGCCGCCGCGGCCGATGACTTCAAAAACTCACGTCGGTTCGAGTTGTGCATGGAATATCTCCTGTTTGCAGTTAAGCTGCCGCGTCTACGCGGCGCGGTTCTCCGGCGTGGACGCCGGGGATAAACAGATACGTTGTCGCCAAATCACCTCCACTGCTACTCGGTGATAGCCGGGACTGAGCGGGTCGTGGGAGCACACCCGCGGGACGTTGTCCCCCGGCTATCGGCCCCCGTTGGGGCGGCAGTTCAACTGCCGCCCCAACGAGAGGCCCCACCAAAAACCGTAATTATCCCAGAAGTGCCGGCAGTTGTCAAATCACCCCGGAACGGCAAGCTAAACAAGGCCCTCGACGTAAACCCGCAGTTCCTCCAACTCGCGGGCGAAGCCGCCGGAGAGGATCGGGAAACGGCACCAGCTCTTCGGGTCCAGGTTCTCGTCGTCCAGGTGGAACGAAGGGGCGTAGCGCTCGCGCTTCCATTGATTGCGACACCACAGCCGGAAGAACCGCTCGACCCACTGGTGCAACTGGCCGGTGGTCGCATCGGGGAACTGGGAGCGAATGGTGCGGAACACCTCCAGCGGCGCCTGTTTGTCGCGGATGGCCGCGCGCTCGATGGCGTCGAGCACCGTGTAGGGCATCAGGTCGTCTTCGTCGGTCTGTTTCGATTCCGGCGGGCGGAGTTCGGCGGTGGGCGTTTGGCGATTAACGCCCGCCAGGCCGGGCACCGGGTGTGCGCCCGCGGGACCCTCCGTTTCCAGCCAGCGGAGCCAATTCCGCAAGAACGCCTTGTCGATGCCGGCGATGGGGCTTAAGCCCCCGCAGGTATCGCCGTCCATGGTGGCGTACCCGACGGCCGCCTCGGAGCGGTTGCTGGTGGCCAGCAGCAGTGCCCCGGTCACGTTGGCCAGCAGCCACACATTCGGCCCGCGGACCCGGGCCTGGATGTTCTGCAGCGCCACGTCGTCCTGGTTCCAAGTGAGTTCTCGTCCCAAGACCTCTTCGATGCCGCTGACGTAGCCTTCTACCAGTCGATTGATCGTCAGGCACGACATTCGGGCCCCAATATCTTCGGCCAATGCGGTGGCCGCATCGCGGCTGGCCTGGCTGCTGTTGACCGACCCCTGATAGACGCAATGCAACAATCGCCGGACGCGGTCGCGATGCGTTTTGGCCTCACTAAGCGCCGGGATATATGCCAGCGCTCGATTGAACGCCTCGTTGCCCAACTCTTCGCAGGCCATTTCGGCCATCAGGGCCACCAGGCAGGCCGTGGCCCCGGAATCGGCACCGCCGCTTAGGCTCACGACGAACCCCCGCGAGCCGCTCTTGCGCAAATAGTCGAACAGTCCCAGCGCAACCGCCCGGGTGAATTCCTCCTCCTTCACATGTGGACCGCTTTCCCAGGCTTCGGATTGCGGAGTCGCCGGCTCGGGCTCAATATCGGGCCAGGTGAACTCGCAGCCGACCTCGGTACGGTCGCGGCCGCCCGGCTTGGGTTGGAAGTGTCCCGAGCGGCTGCGGCCCATCCGCGTCGCGTCTACGTCGACCACCGCGCTTGTCAGTTGCATCGGTGCAAAGGAGAAGCGTGGTCCGGCGGCCAGCAGCTTGCCGGCCGAGGCGATCAGGGCACCGCCATCGTAGATGATCCGCCCCGCTTCGTTCCCCAACAGGTTGGCGTAAATGTAGCTCACACCGAACGCCCGCGACCCTTCGATCACCAACCGCTTGCGCACTTCGTACTTGCCGAAGGCGAAGTGACTGGCGCTGGGACTGAGGATGACATCGACCCCTTGCAGTGACATCTCACTGCCCGGCCGGTCGGCCGCCCAGGCGTCCTCGCAGATTTCAAAGCCGACCTTGACCCCGCCGCAATCGAACACGAGATCGCCGATCGGATACTGCCGGCCGTCGAAGGCGACCGAGTCACGCGTGCCCCGCGGCCACGGCTTGAACCACCGTGGTTCGTAGTGCAGTCCCTCGCCGGCCAGAAAGCGCTTGGCCACAAAGCCCAGCAGCCGGCCGTCGGCCACCAGGCATGCGGCGTTCAGCAGGGCGTTGCGCTGCATCACCGGCAGGCCGACCGAGACCACCATGCCCCGGGTCGCCGGCACGATCTCCCGCAGCACGGCCAGGGCCGTCTGCTGCACCCCGGCACTCTGAAAGGCGTCTTCGCAGCCGTAGCCGGTCACGCAAAGCTCCGGCAGGCAGAGGATTCGCACCCCTTCAGCCCGCGCTGCCTCGATGGCGGCAAGGATATTTTGCCGGTTACCGTCCCAATCGAGCGGCGTCTGGTTCAGCACCGCGGCTCCGACCCGAATGCGTGTCATGTCTGCTGGCCTTTGCAGTAGATGTGTAATAAGGAAAAAAGGGTAGTGCCTCATGATGTTGGCAAGAAATAGCGGGGTTGTTATGCTATTGCCTCCCCTGTTGCGCCTAAATGTGCTAGCAGCAGTGCGAGGAGGCTGGCGATGGCAAGGAAAGATCGGAGCAACCAGCCCAATGGT
>JAUWHT010000183.1 GCA_030605745.1 Pirellulales bacterium
TGGGGCGTGTAGACGATGCCCATGGTGTCGGCCACCTTGACCGAATAGCCCTGGAAGAACCGCTCGTAAATGGTGTTGATGAAGTGCTGCTTTTCGGAGAAGTCGCCGATGGTGCCGGCGGCCTCCTCGATGGCCAGGTAGAACCGGTCGAGCGACTTGAGGAAGTCGTGCCGGCTGAACGAGCGGCTCACCAACGCATCGATCACTTTCTCGACCTCGGCAGCGATCACGTTGCGGCGCACGAAGTCCTGCCGGTCGAAGATTGTGCGGATCAGCCGCTCTGTTAAGAGGTGCTGGACGAGCATCTCGTCGACGGCCGCCTGGCTGAGGTTCGGGTTGAGCGAGACACGGCACACCTGGAAGAAGTCGTCAAACGCCTTCTGGAACGACTTGTTCTGGCGGTGGGCCTCCTCGATCTTGGCAACCAGTCCTCGTGCAAGATCGGGCACCCGCTCCTGGAACTCGTCAATGGCCTTCTCGAAATCCTCGTGGGCAGGCTCGGTGTAACCGAAGAAGGCGTTGAGCAAGTCGCATAGGTGGCGAGGGGCCGTTAGGTCGACCTTCATCGCCTGGCGGCCGTTCTGGTAGAGGTAGGCGGTCCGCGTGTCCTCGAAGATGATGTTGGAGAGTGGATATCCGCGTTTGATCTTCTTGCCAATTTCCGCTTCCAGATCGTCATGGGTGTCTTTGGCCTCCCAGAAGCCGCGGCGCATGAGGAAGTCGTCACGGAAGGTGCCGTCGGGCTGGATCCGCCGGCCATCGGTCTTGTCGGACAGTTCTGGAATGAGCGTCCAGCCGAATCGCCGCCCCGTGTCTTCTAAAAGGTGCTGAAACGCCGAGCGGACCGCCATCTCGTGCTCGACACCCTGTGCAGCAAACTCCTCCAGAGCCTGATAGTATTGCCTGATGGCCTTGTGCGTGGGTTTGACGGTTGCTGATTTCATGGGTTGCCGAGAAGAAGGGGAAGGAAAAGCGGGACACGCGGCGCTTACGCAAGGGCTGGCACATGGCCCACGATCCGAACGCTAACAGGTGCCTAAGCGGACGTCAATGGTAGCCTTGGGGTCAGAGCCTCGTTAGTTGTTAGTGGCCGGGTGTCCGTGATTGGAAGTGTGGCGTTGCTTTGCGGAAGCGGACGGCGGAAAGTGGAAAGTGGATAGTGGATAGTGGATAGTGGAAAGCTGAAAGCTGACGGCTGAAAATGTCACTTGACATGTGTACACTGGTCTGGTATGTTGGCCCGTATCCTGGTGGGTCTGGGCTTTGGCTCTTTGGAGGGAAAAGGGTGAGAAGTGGGAAAAGGGAAAACGGGAGAGGGAACCACAGATGGACGCAGATAGATGCAGTCGTTTATCAGTGTTTATCCGTGTTAATCCGTGGTTTCTTTGATTTCTTCCCGTTTATCCGTGGTTCCTTTGATTTCTTTCCACGAAGCGTCCCGTTTGCTATCGACTCGTGGCCAAAGCGTCCAACAATTCGGGCGAGCCAAGTTGTTGTCACGCAACCGGTTACGGCGACGGCCGGCTGTTGAAAATGGGGTTGACAAGTGTTTCGGCAAATGGAGAACGCCGATGTCTCGATGTTGCAAGTTGGTGTTGGGTAACGACTTACGGCCGCATCACGGCGGTCGATGGGAATTGTTGGGCCGGTGAAGCATACGTCCATAAACACCAACAATTCATAAAACCCCGGGAAAACGCCACTTGCCGGTGAACGTACATCGGCAACTGCCTAACAGCCTAAACTCCTAATAGCCTAATACTACAACGCTAAGTCAACCTCAATGAATACACCACGGAGTCACGGAGGACACGGAGAAGAGTACGAGCAAGATAGGATTTTACTTCCAATTGAAGTAGCTTTCGCAAAAACAGCCCAAATAGCCGGGTCAAGCAACCGCAAGTTATTGCAACAACTGGACTTAAGCTCCGTGCCCTCCGTGTCTCCGTGGTGAATATAGCGTTGTAGTACTAACAGCGAGGCCCACTACTGCGGCATGACGGCTATCCGCCGTCCTTCGGACCAGCGCTTTAGCCGTAGCAGTTGTGCACGGAGAACGGTGGGATGGAAATGGCTGCAACGGAAGATGGGAACGACGGCCGTCCTGAAGCGGGTTTTCCAGTCCAGTGAGCCGATGCCCATGTCGTAGATGCGGTCGCCGCGCTGGAAGCTGTCGCGGATGACGTGAGCGAGAAGCATGTTTCCCGCGCCGTCGCGCGATTGCCCCGCATCATATCCCACCCGTAACCCGTACGTGCAACCGCGATAGTGGTAGCCGTAGACGAACGCCAGCGGCCGACCGTCCAACAGCAGGAGGTTCAGATCGACCGCGCCGGCCGCGGCCGCCACGGCATGGGCCTCCCGCAGGAACGGCCTGATCGAGTCGTGCGAGAGGGTGGTGCCGCTGGTTGACGATCCTTGCCAGCTTCTCTGCGCGATCTGCTCGCAGGTGTCGTAGAGGTCCCAGCGTGGATCGGCGTCTTCGTGCGCAGTTCCGGTAGGGCGATACCGCACATAGGAGATTTTGCCCTGGCGGGCGAATCTCTTTTCCCAGTGACGGAGGTTCCGCCGCCACCGACGGGAGCGGCCTGCCAGATAGGCGTCCCAGGTGCCCTCAAGGTTGACCACGGCCGTGCGGTCCCAGACGGTTCGATACGCTTGAAACCCTGCGTCGTGCATTGCCTGTTCGGTTTGCGCAGTGTCGGTGCCGGCTGCGCCCAACCATCGCAGTTCGAGGATGTCCCAGTCCCGCTCGGTCCGGCGGACGTGTTCCAGCCCGGCAGCCAGCGTTGCGGCCGGGTCCGGTCCGATCGGGCCGTAGAAGGAGCTCCAATCGTCCAGCGGATAGGTGAGCACACGAAGCCGGCCGACCCGGGTAGACTCCCGTCGCACGACCAGCGGCAGAATGCCCTCCGGCCGGCCGGCCGAGCAGACGATCAGGGTGCGTAGTTTCTGCCCGGCGCCAAAATGCTTCCAGTACGTTTCCAGCCACTCGAACGACTGAAAGAACGACGCCCCGGCCGTCTGGTCCAAAAGCGAAGCCCACGCCCGGCGGTACTCGGCCAGTTGCTCGATCTGGTTGATTTCGCTGACGCAGATCATGGCTGCAACCAAAGAGGCCAAAAGGGATTGGGGATTGGGGATTAGGGATTGGGGATTAGAGTCGAGTTCCAATCCCTAATCCCCAATCCCTAATACAGAATACCTCACACCGGTGCCCCTATTGCGGCGAATTCAGCAGGAAATGAGGCTGTGGGGGCTTGAACCCCAGACCTACGGATTAAAAGTCCGTTGCTCTACCAACTGAGCTACAGCCCCTAAGTTGTTTGGTGTTAACGGGTTATGATCTCCACAGTGGTCACATCACCGGAACCCCGAAGAATAGGACTAATTATCTAATTATGGTAGTGCCTCATGATGTTGGCAAGAAATAGCGGGGTTGTTATGCTATTGCCTCCCCTGTTGCGCCTAAATGTGCTAGCAGCAGTGCGAGGAGGCTGGCGATGGCAAGGAAAGATCGGAGCAACCAGCCCAATGG
>JAUWHT010000226.1 GCA_030605745.1 Pirellulales bacterium
GTACCCCTACTAACGCCTCAGCCACGACCTCACGGTCGCCGCCGCATAGCTCGGGGCCGGGATGGTTCGCTAGACCTTTCCCGTACGACTCTTTCATTCGCGACTCCATGCCGGTTTATCCCGGCGCTTTCTCTGACCCCAGGAGGACTCCAGGAGGACTCGAAGGGCTCGATGGCGTCGACAGGCTCCGCACCCATTTGAGTGCCCAAGATAACGGCGACAGGAACATTTCCCAGGACCTGCTTTTCACCCTCGATTTGAGCAACTGGTCCAAAGGAAGCGGGGATGATACATTCTACGCAACGCAGCGGGGCACAAACAAATACGCCTTGCTATCTGGCACCGGGTTTTACAACCGGGCCAAGTTCTTCGAGGAGGTTTACGCCGATCTAGGCCAGGGGGGCGACGACCAGGCCGACATGTACGACTCGTCCGGCGACGATCTGCTCGAAGCGGACGACGGTTGGACCAGGCTGTCCAATGCGGCCGCCGGCTGGTTGTACGAGATCCAGAACCTGAACAGCCTCGACGACATCGTCCGCGCGCACTCCCAGCCAGGCGATGACGACGACGAGCAGATCGACTGGCCGGACCTGCTTTTCACCCTCGATTTGAGCGACTGGGATTAGTCGGTGGCCAATTCTTGATCTTGAAATTCGTGGCCTGAATGGTATATTCGATCATGTTCTATGCCTCGCGCTAAGGCGCCAAGATGCGAAGGATGTCTGGTTTATCTTGGCGGATGAACTTGACGTATCTGGCGGCGACATTGGTCGCGGATTACTGCGATGCCTGCTGCTGGGGCGATGCCTGGTCCTGGTAGATAGCGATCTCGTCAGTCCCGTCGCCGTCGAAGTCGCCTACGGCCGGTTTGTCGTGCGGGCCGCCTAGCTCGAAGACCTTGTCGTGCGCGTCGAGCCGGCGGTTGCCGTTGGTGTCGAGGTACCAGGTGCCGGCGCGGTAGACGCCCAACTGGTCGATGCCGTCGCCGTTGAAATCGCCGACCACGGGGACGTCGCCCTCGGTGCCGAACTCGGCTTCTACGTCGCCGTTGCTCCAGCGGCCGTTGCCGTCGAGGTCCAGGAACCATGTCCCATCGCGGAAGATGCCGATCGTAGCCACGCCGTCGCCGTTGAAGTCGCCGGCAATCGGCTGATTACCGGCGGTGCCGTAGCGGAAGACGTGGTCGATCAGGTCGGACCGCATCTTGCCGGGCGCGCCGTGCTTCATCGTTCGCCAGCCGATGGCTGCGTAGGTGGGTTCGGGTGGGATGTTCTTATAGCGGCCGGTCGGCGGGTTGTCGGCGTCGGGCAAGCCGGGTTCGAGTTCTATCGCCCTTGCGTCGCCGACCCAGGCGGGGCCGAAGATGCCGATGTCGGCCTTGCCGTCGCCGTCCCAGTCGCCCACCACCGGCAGGTCGCCCTCATGGCCGAGCATGGCCCAGAAGTCGTCCTCGTCCCAAGTGCCGTTGCCGTTCAGGTCGATGAACCACACACCGTCGATAAACACGCCCACCTCGTCCACCCCGTCTCCGTTGAAGTCGCCGGCCACCGGGATGCCGCCGGGCAGACCGAACCACAACGACTTCGACGGAGCGCCTTCGCCGTCGGCGATGATCCACTGGGACTGCCCTAGGTCCGCGCCGGTCCAGGAAATCGGATCGAAGTACGGGTTGCTCGGATTGACCAGCGCTTCGCTGCCGATCCGGTCGTGGCGCGGCCGACCGGCGTTGATCACGCTCAGGTGCCACGAGTAGCCGACCGGGGCACTCGATCCGCCCAGCAGCGGCGGAATAACGACCTGCGGCGGCGCCGGCGAGAGCATACCCCGGAGCGGCTCGCCCGGCAACGGTGGGGTCGGCTCTGGTGGCGGAGTGTTGCGCGGCGGTGGCGGTGGCGGCGGCAGAAACGGTGTCTGGCTGATCGACACCTCGCTGAAGTTGTACGATACGGCCACGTCGCCTGCCCCGATTCCGATGCTGGTAATCGCGTCGTTCTTCGGATCGACCGCGAATCTCTGCAGGACGGCCTCATACGCATCTTCGTGTGGGTTGACGGCCAGCCCTCCGTTGCTGCCCGGCGTGTCGATGCTGTCGACGTACTGCTCGGGATGGATCTCGATGATCGTGTATGTACCCGGTGCCAGCATGGTGAACTGGTAGTAACCGTTGGAGTCCGTTACGGCGAAGATCGGCTGTCCGGCGTCGTCGAGTATTGGCACGCCGGTGCCGTCGGCAAGCTGTAGCACGACGCCGGGGATGGGCGTATCGTCGGCAGTGCGCAGGCCGTCGCGGACGGTGGCCGGCTCGGGAGCCGACTGGCCCGGCATCACGGAGATCGCCGGCCCGTCCTGGAACACGTAGCCCGAAATACTGGCCGGAACCATCTCGCAGAAGTCGTAGTCGACCGCGTGGACCCCGGAGCGGAGCGGCACGTCGACGATGCGGTCGTTGCCGTCCAGCCGCCCGCCGGCCGTGCCCACGTGATCGCGGCCGTCGAAGTAGCCCTGCGGCTGGACCTCTTCGACGCCGTAGGTGCCGGGCTTCAGATTGCTGAACAGGTACTCGCCGCTGGCGCCGGTCGTGGTCACGTCGATGTGCTTGCCGGAGGCGTCCAGCAGATAGATGGTCACGCCGGCCAGCATCGGTTCGCCCGGATCGGGAATGCAATCGCCGTTCAGTTCGGCATGTACACGGCCGCTGATGCTTGCCGGGCGCAATTCGCCGAAGTTGTAGCTCTTGGCGTGGAAACCTGGTTTCAGCAGGGCCCCGGTGATCTGGTCGCCCGGATTCTGCGCCATGCCGCCGACAGTTCCGGGCGAATCGAGCCCGTCGAAGTATCCGTCGGGCTGGGTTTCGGCCACGCCGTAGGTACCCGGCATCAGGTCGTCAAAGCGGTAGAAACCCTCCGCGTCGGTGACGGTCGTCTGTCCGGTGGGTGTTCCGGCGGCGTCGAGCAGCGCAAGTTGTACGCCGGCGATGCCCGGCTCGTCGTTTTCGAAGAGGCTGTTGTTGTCGTCGTCGACGTAGACGTAGCCCGAGATACTGCTGAGCAGTAGTTCGGCGAAATTATAGTTCACCGCCGCCTGTCCGGAACCGAGCGCGATGCCGACGATCGAGTCGGGCGGCTGGTGGGTCCCGCCGGCGGTGCCGATATGTTCGCAGCCATCGACGTATCCATCCGGCTGGATTTCGGCAACGCCGTAAGTGCCCGGTCGAAGTCCGGCAAACGAGTATTCACCGTTGCCGTCGGTCAGGGTCGTGTCGATGACCTGGCCGGAGTCGTTTAGCAGGTTGATAGTCACGCCGCCCAGCAACGGCTCGCCCGGATCGTATGTGCAATTGATGTTATAGTCGACGTACACACGTCCGCTTATGCTGACCGGCAGAGCCTCGGCGAAATCGTTGTCGATGCTCTTCTCGCCTCCGAGCAAGCTGACGCTGCTGATCGCGTCGTCGCCGGTGACGACACCCCGCGTGGCCCCGTCGACGGTTCCGGCGGTTGCCCCGATGCTGAAATACCCGTCCGGTTGGGTCTCCGCAATACGGTACGTGCCGGGCAAGACGTCGTCGAACTGGTAGTCTCCATCCGCGTTGGTCGTCGTGGTATCTCCGGTAGCGACATACTCGGTTCCCACCAACTCCAGCAGACTCAACTGTACGCCGGCCAATCCCGGCTCGCCGGGGTCCTGCACGTTGTCCAGGTCGATGTCCTCAAAGACCGTTCCGGCAATGGTGATCGGCAGCGGCGTCTGTGCGATGGAGGAAATCGCCCCGGCAGTCTGGACGGGGCGCGGGGTATCGCCGGGTGGGACGTAATCGTCGGGCGGAAGATCCAGGCCCGAGCCGGCCAGCTCACCGTCGTAGGCGTCCATGAAGATAATGTCGTTGCAGGTGGCGTCGAAGTAGTGTGTGGCCGCAAAGCTGGCGGACAGCTTGGACCCCTCGAACTCGTTTCCCTCGGCCACCGCGTTAGAACCGATGAAGCCCTGCTCGTCGACGTCGATGCTCAGCACCAGTTTCTCGCCGGCATCGAAGCCGGTGCAGCGGATCAGCATTGTGGTCCCGCCGTCGGCAACCGTAACGTCGACCGAGTCGATCCCCGTTTGATCGATGATCGACAGGGGAACCGCGCCGAACGCGCCCAGTCCACCGAGTTCGGTGTCGAAAAACACGTCACCGATTGTCAGCCCGTTGCCGTCCTTGTCGGTGTCGATCAGTAGTTCGGTGAGTTGTGTTCCGGGCGCTCCGCCGTTGAAGGTTATCTCGATCAGGTCGCCGATTTCATCTTCACCGCCGTAATCTTCGAAATAGACCGCCCCGACGTGGATGGTCGGGAAATCGGCCGACAGTAGCCGGCGCGGTTCCATCTGCTCGAACCGGCAGATTCGCGTCGAGCGGGTCGAATGATTGGTGCCCGAAATGCGCGAAGCAGACCGAATCCCGCGGAACCGGACGCTCGGCTTACTGGCTCTTCTTAGCAGGCTCACAGCAACCTCCATGTTGCAGATTGAAAATTGCTGACTCTAACGTTTTCTATGTGTACGGTCCGCCG
>JAUWHT010000006.1 GCA_030605745.1 Pirellulales bacterium
TGCCATGGCGATGGGCGTGTAACCGACTCCCGTTTGCGGTGACCTTGACGCTTCTATTACGCTTTCGTTATATTAGAGCTTTGTAGATCGCGCCCGGTGCTGGGGCGGTTCGGTCCCGCGGATTGCCAAGGTCCCCGGTGAGGTTGTGCAAATATGAAGGACGCCCAAACAGACGCCCCCTGGGACGATCGAGCCCGGTTGTTGCGCGTCATGGCACACCCCATGCGTCTGATGATTCTCAACACACTTCGCGAGCGACCTCAGTGCGTCAAGGACATCAATTCGCTGATCCCCATCGTGCAGCCGCACCTTTCCCAACACATGGCTGCTTTGCGGAAAGTGGGATTGATCGACTGCCACATATCCGGACCGTTACGCTGCTACTACATCGTCCGGCCTACGTTGGTCAAGAAAATGCTTCAGTTGTTGAGTGAAGATCACCCAGTTCGGCTGCGGAGTCACGATTCCGTGGTGCGTGCCTCCCGGCGGGTTGAGGAGGTGCAAACAGGTACGGGCTAGGAGAATAATGTCAAAAATAGTCCCTTCCATAGTTGTACTATCCTTATTGGTTGGGTGGGTAAGCCCAGCGTTTTCGGGAGAGGCGCGGCCGGGTTCCACTGAAGGGGTCTGTCCGGCCTTCCACCTGCTCGACGAAGAGGGCAACGTGATCGACCCGGTGCATGGTACGAACGCGGACAGGCCGTACTCGCCGAAGCAGACGTGCGGGAAGTGCCACGATTACGAAACGATCACCAAGGGCTACCATTTCCCCATGGGCAAGGGGCACGATCCGACACCGGATCAGGCGGCCCGGTGTCGGTGGGCGCTCAGCCCGGGGCAATACGGCGGTACGTGGTCCACGCCCGGTCCTCTTTTCCCGTACTTGTCGCCAAAGAAGAATGCGTCGCCGAGAACGATGGACTTGACGTCGTTCAGCTTCATCACTGCCGGCTGCGGCGCGTGCCACCCCGGCGGCGGAGTGACGGAGTTGGACCGCGAGGGCAAGCGATATGACCACTGGATGGCCGACCCGGCCAGCGGTCTGACACCAGGGGGCGAGAACAGCTTTGACGGCGACTACTACAAGGCCCGATGGAGCGAGACCGGCGTCGTGGAGGCCGATTGCCTCTTGTGCCACATGCCGGAATACGACATCGGCGAGAGGAACAAGCAGATCAAGGCACTCAACTTCCGCTGGGCGGCGACCGCGGGGGCCGGCCTGGCCGCCGTGACCGGCTCGGTGAAAGCGGGCATGCCGGTGGAGGTGGACTACGACGCCTCGAAGTTCGATCGCCATGGCACACTCTCGCCGCATATCGTGCGCGAGCCGCGAAACGAGATGTGCCTCGCCTGCCATGCCAGCCGAGGGTGGAAGAACCGCGGGGCGAACTTCCGCCCCCGCACCGACGTGCATCTCCGGGCCGGGCTGAAGTGCATCGATTGCCATCCCGCCGGCTCCCACGCCTCCGACCCCCGGATCAACGGCTACGAAGAACACCAGATTGGCAAGGGCGATGACCCGGGGGGCCACGTTCGCGACGACCTGGACAACACCGTCCGCGACTGCGCCAGTTGCCACACCACCGGCCGACTCGGAGCACCGGTGGCGCACCACGACTGGTTACCGCCGTTCCACCTCGATAAGATCGCCTGCCAGACCTGCCACGTGCCTGAGCGGACGGTGAAAGCCGTACGCCTTCAGGCTAGCGACGTGTTCAATCCGGGGTTTAAAATCCCCGCCAAGGGCATGCACCTGTGGACCTTCTACGGCCCTGACATGCGGTACTGGTACCATTTCGGCCAACTGGTGATGATGGGCTTTGACGACAAACCCACGGACCTTTTCCGCCCGGTGCTGGCCCGCTACAAGGGCAAGATCTATCCGGTCAATCGCACCCATACCACCTGGCCGGCCATCGAGGTGGAGGGACAGCGCGGGCTGCTGCAACCGAAGATGGGCGATCTCTACAAGATGTGGGCCGCCCACAACAAGAATCCGAAGGACTACCCACAACTCGCCGCGATCAAGGACGATAACGGCGACGAGGTGATCGAGGTGAATCGACCGCAGGAGATCGACGCCCTGATTGCGGAAGTCACCCACATGCTCGAGCAAACGGCCTACCCGATGGACGGCAAGCGCGTGGTGTGGGTGATGAACGATCGGATATACACCTCCGGCACCGAGTATCGCGTGATGGAGAAACGGCCCTGGGAGGCCTCGCCCTACGGGAACGTCCACAAGTATAACCACGACGTGTATCCGGCGGGCGCCGCCCTGGGCGCGAACGGGTGTACGGATTGCCACCATCCGTCGTCCGACTTCTTCTTCGCCTCGGTCGTGAAATATCCCTTCGATGCCCGGGCGGAACCCGTCATGGAGCCGCAATACAAGCTACTCGGTCTCAGCAATTTCTGGACTGTGATCGGCGCGTGGCGCGAGGCGTATCTCAAACCGGTTGTCTATGCCCTGCTCATCGTCTTGGCGTGCGCTGCAATGGTGCTGGCCGGACAGCTCCTGCTGGGCTGGGGACTGGGCGATATGGCTAGGCGACTTTGGGGCCTGCCGTGGCTGGCGGGTGCGGCGACGGGCGCCGGGGCATTAACGTTGGTCATGCGGCCGCGCCTGATGGCCTTTGTATTGCCAACCCGGTTCTGGCTCGATTCCCATCACCCGGTGATCGGGGGCCTGGTCTTTGCCGCCGGCATAGTGGCCCTGGTTGGTGAGATACGAGCGTGGCGAATACGGCAGCGCGGTTCTGGTCGGGTGTTCCGCTCTGCTGTGGCTATCGAGCTTGCAGTCTCGCTCGGCCTCGCGGGCATGGCGGGCGCCCTGATGATGCTCAAGATTCCCGGACTCGACGCCGTGACGCGGATGTCGTATACCGCATTCGACGTAGCCTTGGCGCTCGTGCTGGTGGGGACAGTGGGCGCCACTCTATTCCAGGCTGCTGATACCAAGAGGGATTATTCGGCACAAGATCGGCGAAGGCTCGCTGATAGCTCCGATTAAATCAATGGGCTGCCGCGGAGCAACCGATATAATCTCTATAGTGTGGGAGGTTCTTTCGGGTCAATTTCCTGTTGAGCCGTGGAGAAAGGGGCGGTGTTCAACTTGTACGAGGGGGGAGCTGTTCATTGAAAACCAAAGCTATTTTTCGAGCGATCCTCGTAGGCCTGGCCCTGTGCATGGGGTTAGGCTTTGAACTCTTTAACTGCATCTTAGGGCTCAACGGCTACGGCTGCTGCCAGCCGGCTTACTGCGAGGAAGTCTGCTACGAGCAGACCTGCTGCGAGCCCTGCTCCGAGCCGGCCTGCTGCGAGTCGCAGGGTGGGCAAGGCCATCTCAGTTTAGGGGGAAACACATTTGTCAAGAACGAGTACTGGAACTGGTTCGAAGGGCCGTCGCATGATAACGAGTATGATTATGGATTCCAGAGAACCCGGCTCGATTTCAAGTATACGTATTCTAATTGGACGGCGTTTGTCCAACCGCAGTTCGTCAATATGTTCGGTGTGCCGGATAATGCGTTCAAAAAGCCGCCGGAGGGTCCGTTGGGCATGGGCGCCCTGTACTACATCCACAACGACAGTACGGCACCCTGGAACATAGGGGTTCATCAAGCATATATCAACATGGATGGCGCAGACAAAAACGGTTTTTCGTTTAAGTTTGGGAGGTTTGAGTATAGCGACGGCTTGGAAGTTTTACAGAAATCGGACGGCAAACATTTTAATACATTGAAAAATATCCGCCTGGGCGACCGGCTGATCAGTCCATTTGGTTGGTCTGCTTTCAGCAGAAGCTTTGACGGTGTTGTAGGTCAGTACGATAACGCAGACACGAATGTAACTACCTCCTTCTTCTTTCCCACACAGGGAGGATGGGAGGAGGAAATAAACACAACCATTGACGACATTAAGATTACTACCGTTACAGTGACAAGTAAGCGGGGTTCGGTTATCCCCGGTATGGAGGTTGCCGGTTTTTACTACAATTATCAAGATACCAGAGACGTTACCCAGCGTGTAGACAACACAGGAAAGATGTTTGCTCCAGCCGTTGACATAAACATTCACATGTTCGGCGGCCACGCCGTAGGCACATACGATATGGGTCCCGGCACAATGGATGTACTCTTGTGGGGAGGAACGCAGATCGGCAAGTGGTACGAGTTGGAGCAGGACGCGTACGCATTCGACGTGGAAGGCGGGTATCAATTCACCAATATGCCTGCAAAGCCTTGGGTGCGAGTGGGCTACTACATCGGCTCAGGTGATTCAGACCCGCGCGATAGTGATCACGGGACGTTTTTTCAGATGGCGCCGGGTACTCGAAAGTACAATTTGCTGCCCTACTGGGATTTAATGAACGTGGAAGATTTCTTTGTTCAGTTGATAGCGCATCCACGTAAGAAGTTGATGGTGCGCGTGGACTACCACGTGTTGCGTCTGGACGAAGCGAATGACAGATGGTATATGGGCTCCGGCCCCACGCAGAAACGCGGGAAGATATTTGGCTATATCGGACGTCCTTCGAACGGACACAGTGATCTGGCACAAGAACTGCATGTCTTGGTAAATTACAACGTCAATTCCCATTGGAAGGTAAAGACAGCCTATAGTCATGTTTTTGGGAAGGATGTCGTAAGTGGGGTGTATACCGAGGATGGGGACGCGGATTACGCCTCTGCTGAAATCGTATTTGAGTTTTAAGCCCAGCAGGCGATGCGTTTTCGCGCATCGTCAGGGACGATCAGCCGAACACGCTTGCGAGGACGATTCGCGCCGGCTCGAATCGACGTGTTTTGCGATGATTCCCAGCAGCTTGTCCCGATTGACCGGCTTGGCCGCATAATCGTTGCAACCGGCGTCGAGACATTCTCGGATGGCGTGGCTCATGGCGTGGGCCGAAAGCGCGATGATTGGCCCTTTGAAGCCTTCTTGGCGTATGCGGCGGGTAGCTTCGTATCCGTCCATTACGGGCATTTGGATGTCCATTAGGATAAGGTCGAACGGCTCGGTGGGGTCACCATATCTTTTGCCCCATCCCGGATAGGTGGCCAGGGCCTTCTCCAGGGCCTCCTGCCCGTTCTCGGCAATCGTCACCTCGGCGCCGGCCTTCTTCAGAATGAAGGAGATCAGCCGCTGGTTGTCGGGGCCGTCCTCGGCCAGCAGAATCCGGCAGTCGAGTTTGATTTGGGGCTTTGGGGCGGTTCGATCCGGCTTGTTGTCTCTGATAACCACTTCCTCAGGGTGGTCCAGCATGGGCACTCCATCGAGCGGACCGGTGGCGATGGTCGCCTGGAACGTGCTTCCCTTTTCCGGCTGGCTGGTGACCATGATGTCGCCCCCCAGCATTTCGGTCAGCCGCTTGCTGATCGTCAGTCCCAGTCCGGTTCCGCCGAATTTGCGGGTCATTGACGAGTCGGCTTGCGTGAAGCGGTGGAACAGCTTGTCAATCTGCTCTTCAGTCATGCCCAGCCCGGTGTCGATGATGTCGAATTCCAGCTTCGGCTCCTGGCCGTCATTTCTCGCCAGCCGCACAAGTATCCGCACATTTCCAGTTTCCGTGAACTTGATGGCGTTGCCCGCCAGATTGATCAGAATCTGCCGCAGCCGTGTAGGATCGGTTGCGATGGTCTGTGGGATCGGGCCGTCGTACTCCACGGTCAGGGGCAACCCCTTCGCATCCGCACGGACCCTCATCAAGGAGGCCACGTCGGCGATGATTTGACACGGCGAGCAGGGAATGCGTTCTACCTTCAGCTTGCCGGCCTCGATTTTTGAGAGATCGAGGATATCGTTGATAATTCCCAGCAGATATTCTCCGTTTCGTTTGATAGTCTTGGCCGCTTCGATATCCTCCGGCTCGCTAAGACTTCCCAGCAGCATATCGGTAAATCCCAAAATGGCCGTCATCGGCGTGCGGATCTCGTGGCTCATGTTGGCTAGGAACTCGCTTTTGGCCTGTGTGGCGGCTTCCGCAGCAGCGTTGAACTGTTCCAGCGATTTGTTGGCGGTTTCCAGAGCGACGGCGTAATCCTTCAATTCTTGCTCAGCCCGCTTGCGCTCGCTTACTTCGTTTTGCAATTCGTCAATTAGCAGTTCGATGTGTGCGGTTCGGCTGATGCTTGTGAAGAAGTACGCGGCCAACAGCCCGGTAAACGTCAGCCCGCTTACCAGCACAACCCAGGGGTACGAGGTTCTGTTCATCGCAACCAGATCAGGAGGAGACGTGCAAACAATCGACCACTGGCGTCCACCCAACTCGATCGTTGTCACCTGGTGTATTCCTTTCCGACCTTTTCGACCGTACAACTCGGACTCGCTGGCCGGCTGACGTCGCTGGGTTCGGGTACGTGCCGGATGGAAGTTGAGCAATCGCTCGCCTGCCGGTGCCGACTTGTCGAGCACGTAGACGTCGATGTCTTCCGGACGCAGGTACGCCAAGGCCCTATCGACCAGGTCGGCGAGCCGGAAAACGCCCACCACAAACCCCTGGAGACCCTTGCGGCGGTTTTGCACGCTGCCGGTAGGTGCCCCTCTTTTGTAGATTGGCAGAAAAATCAGGAACCCCGATCCCTGCCCAGGCTCCTCAACGAGAGGAATCTGCTCGGTGGCAGTCATTTGCCCGGTATCGCATGCCCGTTCCAGAGCGCTGAAGCACTCGGGGTTCGAGGCCATGTCAAAGCCAATCATGGCCTCGTTACCCTGGAAGGGCTCGATGAAGTAGACAGGGAAGGCTTTGAATTCCGCCCGCTGGGAGTCGGAAACACAGGGCACCCATGCTAGTGCCTGTAGGCCAGGCTTGCGAAGCAGGAATGGCCTGACGAACTCGCTGAACCCACGGCGTTCGACCAGGTTCGACGCCTTGAAGAAACTCCCGATCGACTCCAGCATGAGTTGGTTGTCTTCGATCGCTCTTTTCAGGGCCCACGATCGGTTGTCACCCGCGCGGAGAAGTTGCGCATGTATGTTGCGCGTTTCCCGGGCTCGAACCGCCACAAAAATCGCCAGGGAAAATCCCACCCCGGCAAAAAGCGTCAGTACCAGCGGCACGTAGCGATTCCACTGTGTGAGCCTGCGTGGGGTTTCCCACTCTGTGTTGTCGTCCATCGTAATTGTTCACTTGCTTGACGTTTCGTCGGAGCGAGTAGTCAGCCGCCGGCCCCACAAGAAAAGCCCCATAATACAGTAGAATGTTCAAGGGCTCTGTGCGATGTTTGAGCACGCAAACCGCCGTCGGGCCCGCTCGTTTCCGGCCTAACCCTTCGTACAACCGGCACCACGCGTACAATTAATCGGGTCAAGCCCTGCCATATGTTGTTTGACGACCAACTTGCTTTAACGCCGACGCGCCGGGCACCTAAGTAACCTGTACAAGTTTGAGCGAGGGTGGCACGTCCCTGAGCGCAGCGAAGGGCGTGGGCGCCCGGCTCAACACGCCCTTCGTTCCTCAGGGCGTGCCACCCAATTGATCAAGTTATTTTTTTGCGGGCCCTAAACAGGCAAATTCGGATTGTCAGGACCGTCCGGTGTTGGTACACTCCTTGGCCCAATTGGAGGAGACAGCATGTCCAGTGGATCGATTGCCGTATCGGACTACTGCCGCGGAATATGGCGGACGCGGTTTTTCTGGCTCTCGCTGGTGAAGATGGACCTGCGGACCCGGTACCGCCGCTCAATGCTGGGTATCGGCTGGTCGTTGCTGCACCCGGTCGCCATGACGATCGTGTTGTGCACGATCTTTTCCAAGCTGTTCGGCCAGCCGTGGCGGGAGTACGGGCCTTACGTTCTGTCGGGTATGGCCTTGTGGAACTACTTTGCCGGTGTGACCGTCGATGGCTGCCAATCGTTTCTCCAGGGCGAATCGTACATTCGGCAGCACCCGGCCCCGCTGGCAATCTACCCGCTGCGAACCACGCTGTCCGCCGGATTTCACTTCCTGCTTGCTCTGGTGGTGGTGCTGGTGTTTACCTGGTGCGTACACGGCTTTGGAAATCTGCCGGCTTTGACAGCTTTGCTGCCGGTCCTGCTGCTACTGTTTGTGTTTGGCTGGGCGGTGAGTTGCTGCGTGAGCATCCTCAACGTCATGTTCCAGGATACTCAGCACCTGGTCATGGTTGCCATGCAGATTCTGTTCTACATCACGCCCGTGTTCTATCCGGCAGAAATGCTGCGGGAGCGCAACCTGGCTTGGATCGTCGACTACAACCCATTGGCCGGCTTCATGGAGATGATTCGTCAGCCGGTTCTCACGGGCCAATTGCCCATCTTCCCGGGCGTGGGTCTGGCGGTCGCCACGACGGTCTTCGTTTCCCTGATCGCCACAATCGGTCTGGCCCGTATGCAGCAACGCTTGATCTTCCACCTGTGAGCGTTTTCACGACAAAGGCACAGCGAAGCTGATGGCGCATATTCAATTGGACAACGTTGGGTTGACGTTTCACGTTCGGCGTGGCGGCCGTGTGGGCCTGAAGGAGTTCCTGGTCCGCGGAATGTTCCGCCGATCGGCCGAAAATTGGCTGACTGTCGAGGCGCTTCGGGACATTAACTTGCAAATACGCCAGGGTGAGCGGGTGGGTGTGATCGGCAAAAATGGGGCCGGTAAAACCTCGCTGCTGAAACTGCTTGCCGGGGTTTATCCCCCTACATCCGGCCGCCGGGGTGTCGAGGGCTCGGTCAGCTCATTGTTCGAGATCACCCTGGGCTTCGAGCCGGACGCCAGCGGCTGGGAGAACATCAAGTACCGCGGCTACTTGCAGGGCGAGTCGCCCAGGTCCATCCGTGCCAAGGCCCAATCAATCGCTGACTTCTGTGAGTTGGGTGACTTCCTCAACATGCCGGTCCGCTACTACTCGACGGGGATGACCGTCCGGCTGGCATTTGCCATTGCGACAGCGGTGGAGCCGCAAATCCTGCTGGTTGACGAATCGCTCAGTGCGGGTGATCTGGCTTTCCAGAAGCGGGCCCGGCGGCGGATGAAAAAACTGATGTCGGAAGCATCACTGGTCGTGCTGGTTAGTCACGACCTTGAGGCGGTCTCAAACGTGTGCGACCGCGTAATCCTGCTCGACGGCGGCCGCATTCGGCAGGATGGCCCGGCCGATGAGGTCATCGCAACCTATCAGCAAGGATTCGCCACGGCCCACGGCAAGGCGGCGTGAAGAAATTTAGTTTAGCCCCGGGCGTCCACGCCGGGAAACTGCACCTGCGCCGCGTAGACGCGGCGGCTAAACTCCAGGAATGGGATTGACACTTGTGCCGAATATGGATATACGGACCCGCTACCTTGGGTGGTGGCGTGCGTGATCAGCCAGCCCCGGCAGGTCACAACTGGCTGCGAATCGGAAGCCCATTTTGCCTACCGGCGTTGGGGGGCGGCGAAAATGAGAAGTTGACGTGGGCTACGGAGAGTGAGGGGTTTGCGCAAGAGACCCCGGCCGCCACAAGGCAGTGTCCACCGTTAGTGCTGTGGGAGGCAACTCTGTCGGCAACAGCTTAGCTTAACTGGTGGAGTCTCGCCTACCGATATAGTCAATCAACAGCGTTATCTCACTTGCCCGACGAGCAGGTTCAGTGCTGACGATCTTCTCAACTCCGAAGGCCTTCGAAGGCCACAACGGCGTAATCCAGCGGAACGCGATCCGAAGCTGGACGCTTCTGTCGCCGGCCTGTGAGGTCATGCTTGTGGGAAGCGAACCCGGAGTCGAGCACGTTGCGCGCGAACTTGGCGTACGTCACGTCCCGCAGGTGGCCCGAAACCGGCACGGGACGCCCCTGGTCAACTCGATCTTCGAGCAGGCCGAGAGCCGGGCGTCGGGAGACGTCCTGGCCTTTGTCAACAGCGATATCATCCTCACGGACGACTTCACCCGAGCCGCGGGCGCGATTGCGTTTCCCCGGTTCTTGATGGTCGGGCAGCGCTGGGACGTACAGATCGACGGCGAGTTGCAGATGACCGAGCCCGGCTGGCAAACACACCTCGAGGAGTACGTCCGGGCGACCGGCCGTTTTCAGAGTCCGGCCGGAGTGGATTACTTTGTGTTCACGCGCGGACTTTTCGGCGAGATTCCGCCGCTGGCGATCGGCCGGTTCTTCTGGGACAACTGGTTGGTATACGCGGCCCGCAAAGAAGGGATTCCGGTAGTCGACGCCACAGCGGCCGTGATGGCCGTGCATCAAGAGCACGACTACGCGCACATCGCCGACCAATGGGACAGCCCAAGGCAGTGCGCCGAAGCTATGCGCAACGCCGAGCTGGGCAACGCCGGCAAATGGTACAGTCACCGCGATGCAACATGGCGCCTGCGCCGTTCCCCTGGCGGTTCGCGCGGAGAGATCGAGACAGTGCGCAATTGGAGTTGGCTTTTGAAGCCCTGCGTGCGGATGGCCCGGCGATTGGGTGAGCGGGCGGGATTGCGCCGGGAATGCCGGCCGAAGCAGCCTAGTTCACGAAAGGAGTTCAACTTGGATCTGTCAGTAATTGGTCTGGGTAAGTTGGGTTCACCGATGGCGGCTTGCTTCGCCGCAAAGGGCTACCGCGTGATCGGCGTGGACCTGAACGAGCACTACGTCCGCATGATCAACCATGGGAAGGCCCAGGTTTTCGAACCCGGTCTGAATGAACTGCTCTCGCGAGCCGACGGGCGGTTGATAGCGACTGATGATCTTGAGCATGCCGTGAAGCACTCGAACGTCACCTTCATAATTGTCCCGACACCCAGCCGGTCCGACGGGGCTTTCTCAGTGAATACGGTGCTCAGTGTGGCGGAGGAAATCGGCAAGGTCCTGCGAGACAAAAACACCCGGCACCTGGTCGTGCTTACCAGCACCGTGATGCCCGGCGATACTGAAAAGTATTTGAAAGCGGCCCTTGAAAAATCCTCCGGCAAGCGTTGCCCCGAGGATTTCGGCCTCTGCTACAGTCCTGAGTTTATCGCGCTGGGAAGCGTAATTCGCGATTATCTCAATCCCGACTTCGTATTGATCGGCGAGTCGGACCCCGAATCCGGGCGGACCTTGGAGAAACTCTACAAGACCGTGTGCGAGAATAACCCGCCGGTTGCGCGGATGAACTTCGCCAACGCGGAGCTTACCAAGCTAGGGCTGAACGCGTTGGTGACCACGAAGATATCCTATGCCAACATGCTGGCCGAGATCTGTGAGCATCTCGAAGGCGGCGACGTCGATGTGGTCACTTCGGCGTTAGGTCTGGATACCCGCATCGGCCCGAAGTACCTGACGGGTTCCACCGGCTACGGCGGCCCGTGTTTCCCGCGGGACAGCATTGCCGTAGCGACACTGGCACGGCGCCTGGGCATGGTCGCCTGGGGACCAGAGGCTACTGACAAGGTAAACAACCGCCAGGTGCCGCGAGTGGCGGAATTGGTCGGTCTTCACCTTCCGACCGGCGGCCGCGTGGGGATCTTGGGCGTGGCCTACAAGCCCGATACCAACGTCGTCGAGCGGGCCCAGGGGCTGGAACTTGCCCAAAAGCTGCTCGCACAGGACATTCCCGTTGTGATCTACGATCCTTGCGCCATGGAGACCGCGAAACAACATCTTAGCGGAAAGGTATCGTTCGTCGAATCTGCGGCCGAGTGTGCTTCACAAGTGGACGTGCTTGTAGTATGCACCCCTTGCGCGGAGTTCAGAGAGATAGACCCGGCGGACCTGGGCCGTGCTAAGTCGCGCCCGACAGTGATCGACTGTTGGCGGCTGCTTCCGCGAGACCGGCTGTCAGAGGTCTGCAATTACGTGGCCCTCGGCACGTCCGATGTGGCGAAGACCAGCGCCGCGGCAGAACGTGACAAGAGCGGGCCGTTGGTCGGCCGAGCAGCTTAGGCCACTTATCCGGCGGCGCCAGAAATCAAACGTTTAGCCGCCGCGTCCACGAGGCGTGATTTCCCGGCGTGGACGCCATGGCTAAACTTCAATCAAGAAAGCGACCTGCATGTCGGTAACTTGGGGCGAACCGTACTTGAGCGTCATAGTCGTCTCGCGGAACGACAATCACGGCGGCGATCTCTCGCGGCGCACGCAGGTGTTTATCAACGGCCTGGCGGCACTATGCCGGTGCTATCGTCTACCCACCGAACTGGTCATGGTGGAGTGGAACCCGCCGGCCGATCGACCTTCTCTGGCGGAGGAATTGGCATGGCCAAATTCGGATGGTTATTGCCGGTACCGGTTGATCGAGGTCCCGCCAGAAGTGCATGTTCGGTTTCAGGTTTCAGACAGTCTACCACTGTTTCAAATGATCGGGAAGAACGTTGGAATTCGCCGGGCCAAGGGCAAATTCGTGTTGGCTGCAAATATCGATTTGCTCTTTTCAGACAAGCTCATGCAATTCCTGGCGAAGAGGCAACTGCAACCAGGGTACCACTACCGTGTCGACCGCTACGACGTTCCGGCCAAAGTGATGGAGATTCGCTCCCTGAAAGAACAGCTAGACTATTGCCACCAGAACGTGATCCGGGTAAACGCCCAACACAACACGTACTCCTTAGATGACTGGATGGCTTCCAGAAAAGCGTCGTATTACGCTCGGCGCGTCGCTGAATGCGGATATGCAGCGCTTCGAACGTTCGCAAACGCCAGGGTTAAAACCGTCCTGAATCCGACCAACTACTACCGGCGCGTGATGTCGGCGGTTGAATATCTCAAACGCCACTGGACGAGCCTAAGACTGCACACCAATGCCTGCGGCGACTTCACTCTGATCTCGAAGGATGGCTGGGACAAACTTCGTGGGTATCCTGAACTAGAAATGTATTCATGGCACATCGATTCGCTCTTGCTGCATATTGCGTACTTCGCTCGGATTTCACAGGTCGTTTTGCCGCATCCAGTCTATCACATCGAACATGCGGGCGGTTGGGCCCCGGAACGAGCGAACTTGCTCTGGCAGCGTCTCTCGAAAGCCGGCATTCCGCGATTGACGAACGAAGACCTCCTTGACGCCGACGCCTGGATGAAGCGCAACAGGAAGCCCATGATCCTGAACTGCACCAACTGGGGAGTGAATGATTTGCAGTTGCCAGATAGGGAGTTGGCGGCCGGAGGGTCAATCAGGGCCACACCTGCTGAGACCGCTTAGCGGTTTGATGCCCACAGAAAAGGACACAGACAATGATAGCTACACCCGCTGACGCCTTATGGAACCAGCGCAAACGCATCGCATCGTTGAGCGATCGCTTGAAGAATCTTATGAAGGCAGTTGCCCACCCAGGTGACCTACGACCGAACCAGTGGGTGCAGTTGACAGCGGTGACGCTTGACTTTCGTCCGCAACTGATCATTGAGTTGGGGCGGGGATACGGAAACTCGACCTGCTGCTTCCTGGAAGCGGCCAACCAGCTCGGTGGCCCATCGGCCTGTAAGCTTCTCAGCATCTGCAATAGTGATTCCTGGTTCAAACAGACAGCACCCCGCCTGAAGGAGGTGGTACCAGAGCAATGGTTTGATCCTGCGGAGATCCGGGAATGTGACATCTTGGAGTACGATTTCGCCCCGATCGTACAACAGGCAGATCGCTGCTTGGTGTTTTGGGACGCACACGGTTTTGAGGTTGCCCAGTACGTTCTCGGCGGCCTACTGCCCTTGTTGTCCGACCGTCAGCACCGAGTACTAATGCACGATATGACCGATACTCGCTACAACGTGGCCCCCAGAGAATACCACGAACTCGGCCTGTGGAAGGGGATGAATGCCGGGGACACCGGTATCTGCCTGGGGCACATCCAAAGCAGAGTGGCGCAGGCGATTTCGATTGTGGACTTCACGACACGCAATGGCATTCCGTTGCATTCCGCCGAAGAGAGCCTTTATGGCCAACTTGCGCACGATCCGGCGAAGATGACCGAACTTACGCAATTGCTGGGAGACGAGTTGTTCGGGCTTAGCGCCCACTGGTTCTGGTTTACATTGGACGAGGCCAGCGAGAGCCTAACGTTTCCCAGGTTCGAAAGAAGGCCGATGGTCAAGCTCAACTCGGCGGAGCCGAAACCCAATGATATATGGGATAAGTTATCCGCTCATATGACGACATGAAATCGAGACAGTTGAACATCCAGCCGCGTCAGCAGACAACCGCTCCGGGCATGCAGCCCGCAGCCCGGCGGCGAGGGCTGTCGTCCACGGAGACCAAGAGGTTGTTCGTGGACGTGCCCGTCGAGGATGCCCCGACGCGCCCGCAGCACTTCCACCAGGCGTCGATCGCGATGCGCGTCAAGCGAGGCCTGGACGTCTCGATCTCGCTCAGCTTGCTCATCGTGTTCGCCCTGCCGATGCTGTTGATCGCGGTGCTGGTGAAGCTGACCAGCCGGGGGCCGGTGTTCTACCGGCAGCAGCGCGTGGGGCTGGGCGGCCGGCGGTTTGAAATCTGCAAGTTTCGTACGATGCGGGTCGATGCGGAGGCGGAGACGGGGCCGGTCTGGGCCGTGCAGAACGACCCCCGGCAAACCGCGCTGGGCGGGGTGCTGCGACGGATGAGCCTGGACGAACTACTCCAACTGATCAACGTGCTCCGCGGCGATATGAGCCTGGTGGGGCCGCGGCCCGAGCGACCCATCTTCGTCCGGCAATTCTCGGAGACATTGCCCTCCTACCCGCTGCGCCACCAGGTGCCGCCCGGAATCACCGGCTGGGCCCAGGTCAACGGCTGGCGCGGAAACACTTCGCTGGAGAAACGCCTGCAGTACGACCTGGATTACGCCCTCAATTGGACACTGGGGTTCGACTTGTACATCATGATGCTGACGCCCCTGGAAGTCCTGGGAGTCAGGAATGTCGGATGAGCCCGAACGTTGCTCTCCCCTCCGACGTTATGGCTGGTTGCTTGCGGCCATGGCGCTGGCACTGGTGATTCAGTGCTCGGTTGCTGCCCGGTCGCCGGTGATTGCCAAGGACGGTACGCTGTACATTCGGATGGCCAGGCAATTGCACCGGCCGTGGACGACGTTTCGTGGCCAGTCGCAACATCCCGGCTACCCGGCCATGATACTGGCCGCTCACGCTGTGACCAGGCCGCTCGGCCCGGAGGACCAGCGGCAGGGGTGGATTGCTGCGGCGCGGCTGGCGAGCGGGATTTGCGGGCTGCTGTGCGTGGCGGCCGTGTGGCTGCTGACCCACCGCGTGTATGATCTCCGTGCGGCGAACGTAGCGGCAATCATCTTTGCGGCGCTTCCCGTGGTCCGCCAGAACGCGGCCGATACGCTCAGCGACGCGCCGCACCTGCTATTTTACACCCTGGCCACCTGGATGAGTTGCGAAGGCCTGGTTCGGCGCCGGACGATCTGGTATTTCGCCGCCGGAGCGGCAAGCGGATTGGCCTACTGGATCCGCCCGGAAGGCTGGAGCGTTGTGATTGTCGTGGGCGGGATGCTGCTCTATTGGGCGATCCGCGACGAGCGAACGGCGCGGCGGGAGCAGCTTATGGGCCTGGCAGCGTTCGTTCTGGCAGCCATCTTGGTCTCCGCACCCTACGTCGCCGTCTCTGGAACGCTTTCCCGTAAAATAGCCGATAAGTTCGCCCCCAAGGGGGACGTCGTACAAGCAGTTGTCCAAAAACAACACCACGCTTCTGGCTTGAAGAAAATAGCCCCGCCCACAACGGCGGGGTTGAAAGCGTCGACAACTACGAAACCCCGCCCTCCCGGGCGGGGCTATGGGCGAATAGAAAAATGTGCAGCGGCCTTTTTCCAGGCCTGGGGCGCGCTGATCACAGAGTACGTGCGGCGCTTGCACATTCTCATTCTGCCGTTGGGACTGGCACTATTCCTCCGCGGCCCGTGTGTACCCGAGCGACGCTCGGTCGCGGTGATCATTGCGCTGGGGCTCTTTCAAGCTATGTTACTGATCCTGCTGTACATATTCGGCGGTTACATCGACCGCCGACACATCATCCCGCTGGCGGCCGTGGCAATGCCGCTGATTGCCGCCGGGATTATCGACCTCGCCGACCGAATCCGAATTCCGAATTCCGAATTCCGAATTCCAGTGGCGGCACTGGTGACGCTGCTGGTGCTGGGAATGCTGCCGTGGAGTCTGCGGCCGTTGCATCGAGAGCACTTTGCCCAGTTGGAGGCCGCCGCGTGGATCAGAGATCGGTTGCGGCCCGGCGACCAGTTGGTATCGAATTCCCCTATTATCCAGTTCTACGCCGGTGCGGAAGACAAGGTGCTGGAGCAGGGTTGCGACGTGCAGACTAAACTGACCGTCGATCCGGCACTCTCTGCCCGCAAATACATTGTGCTGGACGTGGGCGAGTCGGAGAATTTTGATCCGCACTGGCTGGAATTCGCCCGCTCACATTGCCGGTTGGAACACAAGGTCAACGGCCGAGGACCGTGGCGCAATCGCTCCGTACTGGTGTTCACGCAGTAGGTTAAGGGTCAGCCCTTAAAATATAAAATAAGCACGGTCACTAGAGTTTAAGCACACCGGCCATGATTTGCAAATTGCCCGCAAGCATGACCAGAACGCCCAAGATCCAGGTCGGCACTTTCTCTTGTGCCGGCGGGCAGAACAACTTGCGGCAATTCGGGCAGAAATTGGGTCCCGATAAGTTCCGGGCTTGCCTTACCACGCTCGAACAGTGTGGACAGCAACACCGCATCACACGCCTCCGGAATCTAGCGACCCGCTCAACGGCAATACCCAACAACCTATCTTCCTATCTCAAATATAGCATATCTATAGCATATCGGGAAGAACAGGTTTGCGAGATGCTCTCAACAGGTCACGTGGATCAGCGTCGCTTTGCGCTGCTTGGACTTGTTGTAGGCCTCGACTGCCTTGGGGGTTGGCAGGACCTCGCACTTGATGGCCCGTTGGCTTAGGTACCGCCGGGCCTCTTCGATCAGCTCCACCATACCCGAATGGCCCGACCCGACGAACAGCACTTCGGGACCGCCCTGGCAGACCTGCTCCAACTCCTTGGGGCCAATAGAGTGCGAGCTGCCGTAGAGCTCCTTGGCAAGTGTCTTGCTTCGCTTTTTCACGTTGCCGGTGACGCCGATGTAGACGTCGCGGTTGTAGGTTTTCTGATCGACGGTGATCTGGCCGAAATCCGCACTGACGATTTGCGGGTATCGCGGCTTCACGGCGAAGCGTTTCTCGAAGGGGCTTCGGCCGACAAGCTTTCGGGCTTCGGCCACAGCGCCCAGCACCACCGCATCGTCGCCCAGGGCAGAGAGCAACACACGACCGCCGGCCCGGGCACCCGGAAGGCAGTCGGAGTCGACGATCCCCTCCACAATCGGCATCATGAAATCGCTGCACGCCTCGAGCACGCCACCGCCGAGCACGATCACATGGGGATCGATCAGGTGGCGGACCGTCAGGCAGGCATAGCCGATCACCTGCGAGGCGCGGCGGATGATTTCGGTAACCAGTTCATCGTCCGCATCCAAGGCCCGACGGAGCATACCGCTGCGAATGACGCTCAGATCGCCGCCGGTCAATTCGCTGAGTAAGCTCTTGCGTCCCCGGGCAATTGCCTGGCGGATGTCGCGTTCGATGGCCGTGCGGCTGGCCAGGGCCTCGAAGCAGCCGCGGTTGCCGCAGCCGCATTTCGGGCCGCCAATCTGCATCACGATGTGGCCGATCTCGCCGGCCGATTCCCGGGCGCCGCGCCACAGCTCTCCTTTCTGGACAAACCCGCCGCCGATGCCGGTGCCGACCAGAATGGCTACGACACTCTCGGCATCGCGTGCGGAGCCCAGCCACTTCTCGCCCAGCGCGCCCAGATTACAGTCATTTCCAAACGCGATCGGCACGTTGAACCGGTCCTCCAGATGTGAACCAACGGCCACGCCGGTCAGGTTCATGTTCGGCGCCACAACCACCAGGCCCGCATCCGGGTCGACCACGCCGGGGACAGCAATGCCAATGGCCGTCAGATCGGCGGCCTCGACGCGGGCCTTTGCCAGCACGTCGTCGATGGTCTTTTCGATCGCGGCCAGGACCTCTTCCGGACCGCCGTCCCTGGGGGTATTGCACCGCCGGCGCTCGATTGTCCCGCCCGACTCGACCACCAACGAAGCCTGCACCTTCGTGCCGCCGACGTCCACGCCAAGGTACAATCGTTCCGAGTTGGTCTTTCTACTCGCCTTCATGGCAACCTATTAGATATGGATCGTGCGTTCCTGTAAAGCGTGCTTGTGAGCAAGCAGTGACACACTCAGGAGACGGCTAAACCCGTATTATTCATCGGAAACCCGTGTAGCGGCGGGGGGTGGCCCCCGCCGTGTCAAGGGGGCCAATATGCCACCCCAAAACACCCAGGGGCAACC
>JAUWHT010000033.1 GCA_030605745.1 Pirellulales bacterium
TACCCCTACTAACGCCTCAGCCACGACCTCACGGTCGCCGCCGCATAGCTCGGGGCCGGGATGGTTCGCTAGACCTTTCCCGTACGACTCTTTCATTCGCGACTCCATGCCGGTTTATCCCGGCGCTTTCTCTGACCCCAAAGGGTACCCAAATAAGGAGACTGAGTTATGTTTACCCGAAGAAGGCTGATTTGCTATTCCAAACAATGGTTGATTGTACTTGCGGTGTTGGTTTTGCACGGCACATCGCGGGGTAATGAACCGTTTGACTATTTTAATAATTCTTGGAGCGTCATCGGGCTCAAAGACTACAATCGCGGCACGCGTATCACACCCGAAAACAAGCTTGTGATCGGTGATTGCCTCGACGACGAAAAGGCTTCGGCAAGCTTGGCAACCGTGCAAATGCGATTCGGACGGCAGTTGACTCCCTTAAGCCGCGAGCAAACAAAGACCTGCCTTGACGGCTGGCTGCCTGTCATGCTGTTGACAGCGCGAGATGGGCCGGTGCGTTACGATTTCACGCTGTGGGCCACCCCGCTGCCCACCGTCAAAGATTGGAAGAAGGCGTTCGACTGGCCCACCGAGACAGAAAATTTTCTCAATTGGATTCTAATCAGAGTTACCAACACGGGCGACACGCCGGCTAAAGCAAAGGTCAAGGTTGAGCAAAGCGGACCCCACGACAAAGCGAGCCATCCGGTTTCCGCACTTGCAGTACCAAGAGAGTACAATTAGTCTTTGCAACCCGGGGCAAGCGCCGAAGCCGTGGTGCGAATTCCTTGGGCACCGGTTAAGGACGCCTCCAGCTTCGCCGACGAATGTCCGAAGCTGTGGCTCAGCCGGACGGTCCAGTACTGGCGGAGCATCATGGCAGAGGCTACCGGGATTCAAGTGCCCTGCCAGAAAACGACGCACGCCTACTTGACCGCCAACGTCTATCAGTTGATCAACGCCGACCGTGGCGAACTACATCCCGGTGAAGGATTCTACGATCATTTTTACATCCGTGATGGTGCCTACTTTGTGCTGCAATTGGAAGAGGCGGGCCTGATGGACGCAGCCAGAAGGGCCATGGCGTCTTTTCTAAGCCATCAAAGGTCCGACGGGCGATTCTCCTCGACGAGAATCCAATTTGATGCCAACGGCCAGGCGCCTTGGGCCCTGTGGCAATTCTACAAGATCACGGGCGACCGGTCCTTTCTGGAAAAAGCCTACCCCCCAATGCAGCGGGCTGCGGAGTGGTTGATGCAGGCCCGTCGCCAGGCGGCCACCGATTCGCCCTTCGCCGGCTTGCTGCCCGACGCTCCGAATGCCGACGGAGAAGGCTTGCGCGGCATGTACCACACTGTTGGATATGACTTTTGGAACTTGCGTGGGCTGTTGTGTACCGCCGATGCGGCACGTCTTCTAGGCAAGACCGACGAAGCCGATAAGTTGCTCCGGGAAGCCAAGCTCTATCGCGCCGCCATAGACACGGCCTGGAAACGAAGCGGACTTGCCTACTTCCCGCCGAGTTGGGAAAAGAAAGGCTGTCACTGGGGCAACACCGAAACCCTCTGGCCTACCGAGCTGTTCGCCCCGGATGATCCTCGCGTGGCCGCGACGATCACGCAAGTACGCGAACACTTCGGCGGCGGCGGATTCGTCGAGGGGGTTGCTCACCGGTTTAATTGCTCGCTCTTTTATCCCGACGCGGACCGCCTCCACCCCTATATGTCTGCTTTCACCACTATGGCATCGCTGGTGCGCGGCGAGCACGAGAAGGTGGTTGAAGACTTCTACTGGTATCTGCTGCATTCCACCGCTACCCACGGGTTCGCCGAGGCTGTTATATACAAGCGTCGATTGGGGGGGAATGTCATTCCACATGGCGAGGGAGCATCCAATTACGCAAATATGTTGCGACATATGCTCATTCATGAGCACGCAGACGAACTGCACCTGCTCCGTGCCGTGCCAGACTGGTGGTTCGGTGAAGGCAAGGAAATCCGCGTCGAGCGGGCGCCCACGCACTTCGGCGTGATGGACCTCACGATTCGCGGCACGGCCGCCGGTGTTCAAGTCCAGCTCGATCCGCCGAAGCGGCAGCCGCCGAAACGGATTGTCTTGCACCTGCCCAAATCGCGTCCGCTTATCGGCTCGCTTCCCGGTGTGGAGGTGGTTGTGCGGTCCGATCAGAAAAAACGTTGGGACTTTCCAACCGTAGTTAAACTCTACAGCAAACATGCCGTGGCGTTGGAACAGTAACGAAGTGGAAAAGGAAACAAGTTCAAACCAAAATGCCACTTGCGGCTTCGCAGTGTCATGTACCAACAACAAAAAAACCGCAGGGTTGCGTGAACGGTTACCTTAATCTTACTTTGAGCAATAGGAGACCCTCTGATGAGCGGCAAGCTGACGAGGCGAAGACTTCTGGGCAGCGCGACGGCGGCGGTCGCCGGTAGTTGGACTTCTGCGACCGTTTGCGCTGCCAAATCGGCAAACAAGAAAACATTTCGCGCCGGGGCTTGTGCCGTTGATATCTCGCCGCGGAAGTTCCCGGTGATTGTCGACGGCCACTACCGCGAGCGGCTGGCCGGCAAGCTGGTCGACCCGCTGCACGGGCGGTGCCTGGTGCTGGACGACGGCACTGTGCAGATTGTCATTACGGTGGTTGATAGCTGCATGGTCCCCAGAGCGTTGCTCGACGAGGCGAAGCGCTTGGCACACAAGGCTACCGGCATCCCGACCGAGCGGATGCTGATTTCGGCCACACACACGCATTCGGCACCTGCGGTTGCCGGTGCGCTGGGGAGCGGCGTGCAAGAGGATTACTGCCGGTTTCTGCCGGGCAGGATCGCCCAGGGGATCAAGGCGGCGCAGAAGAACCTTGCGCCGGCGCGGATCGGTTGGGCGGTGGGCAAGGACCCTAAGAACGTATTCTGCCGCCGCTACCTGATGAAGCCGGGCACGGCGCGGACCTGCCGGTTCACCGGCTGCGAGAACGACAAGGCCCAGATAAACCCCGGCTACCTGAACCCCAACGCGGTGAAGCGGACCGGACCGGTGGATACGGACGTATCGGTACTCTCGGTGCAGGCGCTTTCCGGACAGCCGATCGCGTTGCTGGGGAACTACTCGACGCATTATGCCGGCTCGCCACCGGTCTCGGCCGACTATTTCGGTGTGTTCTGTAAGAAGATCGAGGAGAAGATCGGCGCCGGCGGCCTGACGCCGCCGTTTGTGGGCCTGATGTCCAACGGGACCAGCGGCGACGCTGGCCCCGGCGATTACGACAATCCACCGCGCAAGTTCGATTACTTCTCGGTGGCCGAAGACGTGGCCAACGCCGCCTGCGAGGCGTATAAGCGAATCAAGTATTACGACTGGGTGCCGCTGGCGATGGCCGAGAAGCTGCTTACACTGGGCGTGCGAATGCCCAGCGGCGAAGAGGTTGCCGAGGCCAAGCAATTTCTCGCCAAGCAGGAAGGCCGCAAACCGCAAAATTTCAGGACCGAGGTGCACGCCCGGGAGACGGTCCTTTTGAGCCGGATGCCGCCGACCCGCGAGTTGAAGCTGCAAGCGATTCGCATCGGCTCCTTGGGCATCGCGGCGATCCCGAACGAGGTCTTCGGCAGCACCGGCCTGAGGATAAAACAAAAGAGTCCGCTGCGGCCGACGTTCACCATCGAGTTGGCCAACGGCTGTGACGGTTACATTCCGCCGCCGGATCAGTTTCCGCTGGGCGGCTACACGACCTGGCGTGCGCGGAGCAGTTGCCTGGAGGTCCGGGCCGAGCCGAAGATTACGGCCGTCGTGCTGGAGTTGCTGGACAAGGTGGCCCGGGAAAGATACAATGAACAGTTGATACCGTCGAAATGATCCGCTGGCAAGTTAGGAGTTAGCCAAGAACAACTTCACAATTCTGACGCGAAGGGAATAGCCCCGCCCGGGAGGGCGGGGTTAAAAACGCCGACGAGGAGAGAACCCCGCCCTTCCGGGCGGGGCTAAGTTCAAGTTTTGCACATATTTCAACCGTTTTCGAGGCGGTTGCTCGGCGTTTTTGTTGGTCGGTTCAGCGGGCTGGACTCGCCGTCGACCCCTTGGGGCCGACGCGCGGCGCTCTCAGCCGGCCATGGTTTTAATTTGGTTAATTTCGGTATCATGTTTTTTCATGCGTCCCCGTTTGGGAAGCAGACCTCGCAATTTATTTTCCCAACTGCGGCGCCGCAACGTCGTGAGCATGTCGGCGAAGGAAGGTTCTTCTTTCCTTGGATACCACGGCCGATTGGGAAACTGGACGTAACGATGGCC
>JAUWHT010000155.1 GCA_030605745.1 Pirellulales bacterium
TTTTGATTTCGGAGCTGAATACCCAGCCTGCGCATACCCCTGCCGTTGCCACACCCGCGGTGTCACCACCGCCAGCGTACGACTCAGGGCCGGGATGGTTCGCTAGACCTTTCCCGTACGACTCTTTCATTCGCGACTCCATGCCGGTTTATCCCGGCGCTTTCTCTGACCCCAAAGATACCCCTTGATAGGTTTCTACTTCTCGTTATACTCTGCACAGGTTGAGTTTTCGTCTCGGTAGCCCCGGTAGCATGGTCAAGCGATCAGCAGGAGGTAGCCCGATGGCAACGGCAGCCCCAACGTCTGTCGCACATATCGGCGACACGGCCGGCGCGGTATGGAAGATCCTGGCCAAGAACGGCCCGTTGAGCATGGCCAAACTGGTCAAGAAAGTCCGCCAGCCGCGCGACATAGTGATGCAGGCCCTCGGATGGCTTGCACGCGAGGGTAAGATCCAGATCGACGAAGAAGGTCGCAGCCGGATCGTCTCGCTCTGCTAGCACGGATTATTCACGAACTGTTGAAAAATTCGTGTATCACTGCTTGCCGCAGGCAAGCAGTGCTGTGTAAATTCCTGGGAAAACACTGCTTGCCTGCGGCAAGCAGCGGCACATATCTACTACCGCTCAAACGCCCAAATCAAAGCGGATGTCACTCGGCGTCCGGGGCTTTTGCAGCCTTCTTTGCAGCCGCTTTCTTCAGCCGCCTGGCCTTGGCCGCTGCCTTCAGAGCCTCGATCCTTTCCTGCTGTTCAGGCGTCAGCACCGCGGCAATCTTCTCGTTTCGCTCCTTGGTGATCGCCGCCAGTTGGGCCTTCAGAGCGGCTATCTTCGGACGGTACTCTTTCTGGATCTCGTAGATCGCCTGGCGTTGCTTCTTATCAACGACCTTGCCGTAGTAAGCGGGCAAGCGGCCGCGGGATTTCTTCGGCTTCTGGGTCTTCTCTTTGGCGGCGGCCGGCTTGGCGCCTGACTCTTCCTGCTGTCCAACGGCCGGGCGGCCGGCAGCCACGAGGACGACTGCCAGTGATGTCACGATAGCCCAAAGCAGAACTCGGGTGGAAATCAAACGCACCATGGAAACGCTCCTTTCCAATACTGTTACTGTGCAACTTACGCAAGGTAAACACCGCTGGTAGGATAGCAGAAAGGCTTTGCCGGTGGAAGCCACCGACAAGCACGGGAACACATGCCTCAAGGGTGGGGTGTCACGGTTGGACCGGATCGATTTTGGGCTGTCTGCGTACCCCTCAATGGTGGCATTCGTGCGCAGTTTAGCCGCCGGGCTTGCCCCAATACCGTTGAATTAAGGGCAGAATTGGCAGCAACACAGTGGCACCGGCGTCTCGCCGGTGTGACACAAGTAGTAGGTGTCGTCACGAGTTCCGTTACACCGGCGAGACACCGGTGCCACTTGATATCACCACTAATTCAACAGTATTGGGGGCAAGCCCGGCGGCTAAACGAATTGGTGCTGTGCCGGCTAACCCCTTGTCGGGCAAGGCCGTTCAGCGTATTGTACACTTGGACTCTGGGGAGTGATCGTTCTGGCCAGGAAACCCCCACTACCTCCACTCAGAAAGGTGAACAGGGTTATGATAATCCCATCCATTCGGCAGGTACTCGTGCTTGGAATTTTCTCTGCTTGTGCCGTTTTCGCCGCCGGAAAGACGTCGGCGGAACCTCTTTCGGTCGATGCTCTGAAGCCTCCCACGCCGGCGGCCAAGGAGCCGATGCCGGAGGTGACCGACGCGGTCGCGCTTTTTAAGAAGCAGGACTTTGCCGGGGCGTTGAAGCTGTTGAAGGAGGCCGTCAAAAAGCATCCCGAGTTGCCCCCCGCCCAGGTCATCATGGCCCAGTTGTTTTCGCAGATTAACCAGGCAGGCGCAGTGCGGTCCTCGCTGGAGAGTGCGGTTTTGGAGGCCCCCGACGATCCGGAGGTCTACGTCATTATGGGCGATATCGCCCTGCGTGAACGCCGCGTGACCGAGGCCGGCTTGCTGTTTGCCAAGGCCAGCAGTCTGGTGTCGGAGGTGAAGGATGCCAGCCGCCGAAAGATACTCGAACCACGCGTCTACAGCGGCCTGACCTCGGTGGCGGAAGCGCGGCAGCAATGGGCCACCGCACAGGACTATCTCGAGTCCTGGCTGAAATTCGATCCAACCAGCACTGCGGCGATGCAACGGCTGGCCCGAGCACTGTTCAAGCAGGGGAAAGCAAAGGCGGCATTGGATCAACTCAAGGCGGCCGCTGCGGCCGACCCCAAGGTGCTCACCCCGGCGGCCATGCTGGCCCGGTTCTACCAACAGGCCGGCGACCATAAGAACGCCAAACAGTGGATGGCCTACGCACTGAAAGTGGCGCCCAAGGATCTTCGCACTCGGTTGGTCGCCGCCCAGTGGTCCCTGGAAACCGGCCAGCTTGAACAGGCCGAGCAACAGGCGGCCGCAGCCATGCAACTCGATCCCAAATCGCTGCAAGCAAAGGTCCTTCGCGGCGTGATCGCTCTGTTCCAGAGGGATTACAAAGCGGCCGAACTGTACTTCGAGTCGGCCCATCTGCAATCGCCGGGCAACTTCGCGGCCAGCAACAACCTGGCCTTGGCGCTGTGCGAGCAGCCCGACGAAGCCAAAAGACGCCGTGCGCTCGAATATGCCCAGGCCAATTCGCGGCAGTTTCCAAAGGTGGCCGAAGCAGCCTCGACCTACGGTTGGGTCCTCTACAAGCTCGGGCGTCTGGACGACGCGGAACGTGCGCTGCGCCAGGCGGCCGCCAGCGGGAACTTAAGCGCCGATACGGTCTACTACATCGCCCGGGTCTCCGCCGACCGCGGTCGCAAAGACGAGGCCAAGCAACTGATCGAGTCGGCGCTGGCAAGCAAACGCCCCTTCTCGCAACGGCAAGAGGCCGAAGCACTCCTGAAACAACTCAATCAGGAGTAGCCTGCACGCGCGGCGCCTAGCCTAAATCTCTCACCACAGAGGCACGGAGGACACGGAGATTATTGAAAGGCTAGGTGTTTTCAATGATGTTGTTGAAAACAGTTTGATGTCTGATGTAAGCTACCAAAACCCCAATTAAAACCGTTTCTCCGTGTCCTCCGTGCCTCCGTGGTGAATTTCCTGGTGAGGAATCTGGGTGCGCGCAAAAAAAGATCATGGTAAGCCGATCCGTCGCCATACCATGATCTTTATCCTGAAACGGAACAACACGTGTCCCGCCCTCCCGGCAGGTCTATAAAATGCTAATCGGCGCAACTGGTAGGCTTCCTGAAGCCGATTCTTACAATTCGTTCTGATGTCTTGTTCAAGGGGCCGCCCAAGCACATGCTCGATACCAGAAGCCCCGGCAGCGGGCCTTCTGCTGGCAATAGCCGGCCCACGCGCTCTCGCAGCATGAGGGCGGAAACTCGCAGCAGCCCGGCACCAGGGCAAAATACGGCACGGCACATGCCGGTGCGCTGTACAGTGGGTATTGCTCGCAACCGGCGCACGGCATCCCCCGCTCGCAACTCGGTTCGAAAGCAACGGCCGGACTGACCAGCAAAGCGGCGGCCATCAGAACGAACGCCCAACGGATCCATCGCATGGGGACACTCCTTTCCAGATTTCGTTCGCCCGGAATTTGATGCGACACACGTTGGCTGATGGGCAGGTAGGGGAAGCATCATTCCCCCGCTCGCGGGCTGGCTCCCACGGCGACCGTTGTATTCTTCGGCCAACGTGCGCCCCTAAAACATTGCCCACAGTTGGCCAAAAGCAAATCGAAATGTTGCGTTTTGGCAATGTTCCTCGACGCAGTCGCGTGATGCCTGCCTGTAAGCGCTTGCACAGGAAGGCTTTACGCCCGCAGCACTACCACACGGCCACGTTGATTTTTTTCAACCTGAAAGCCCCGTCGCCCAGGCCGGATTTGCCGATCGTAACGATGGCCCCGATCACGCATAAGATGTGGCCGAGGCGGGACTCGAACCCGCACGGGGTTGCCCCCAAGGGATTTTAAATCCCTAGCGTCTACCAATTCCGCCACTCGGCCCGCTTGAGGTGGCAATAAATTGCCACCCCCTCACTGCCTACCGCCGTTGGTTACTGCCACGATGCGGTTGATTGCATTAAGGAACGCCTTGGCGCTGGCCTCGACGCTGTCGGTCGAGACGCCGCGGCCACGGTACAGGCGATCCTGGTGCTCGACCTGGACCAGCACCTCACCCTGGGCATCTTTGCCCACGGTAACACTGTGGACGCTGAAATCCTTGCAGACGACCGAGATGCCGGTCAGCTTCTCCATGGCCAGGAATACCGCGTCGATAGGCCCGTCGCCGCAAGCCATCTTGGTGCTGAACTGCTGCTGGCCACAGCGGAGCACAAGCGTGACCTCAGGCACCTGTTCGGTTCCCGAGGCGACCTGGTACGAGACCAACGACCACCGCTCGGTCACGGCGTGGATCTGTTGTTCGATCAGCACAGCGATGTCGGCGTCGTAGATGTCCTTTTTCTTGTCGGCGAGGATTTTGAACTCGTTGAAGACGGTGTCGAGTTGCTCGCCGGTGAGGTTATATCCGAGTGCTTTTGCCCGATCGGCCAGCGCGGCCCGACCACTGTGTTTGCCCAACACCAGGTCGGTCATAGCTAGTCCGACGTCCTCTGGCCGCATGATTTCGTAGGTTGTGCGTTCCTTAAGGATACCGTCCTGGTGTATGCCCGCCTCGTGGGCGAAGGCGTTCTGGCCCACGATGGCCTTGTTCCGCTGGACCTGGATGCCGGTGATACCGGCCACCAGCCGGCTGGTGGGCACCAATCGCCGGCTGAGAATCCGGGTATCGGCATGGTAGTAATCGTTTCGGGTCCGCAGGGCCATGACGATCTCTTCCAGCGAGCAGTTTCCTGCCCGTTCGCCCAGCCCGTTGATCGTGCATTCGACCTGACCGGCACCGGCCTCGACCGATGCCAGGCTGTTGGCCACGGCGAGGCCCAGATCGTTATGGCAGTGGACGCTGATCACCGCCTGATCGATGTTTGGTACCCGATCGCGGAGGGTTTGGATGACGTTGCTCATGTGTTTGGGCGTGGCGTAGCCGACCGTGTCGGGGATATTGACCGTGGTGGCTCCCGCGTCGATGGCTGCCTCGACCACTTGGCAGAGGAAGTCGGTCTCGGTGCGGACGGCGTCCTCTGGCGAGAACTCGACGTCGCCCGAGTAGCCGGCGGCCCGCCGGACCCCCGCCACCGCGCGGCGGATGATCTCGTCTTTGTCCATTCTCAGCTTGTGCTCGCGGTGGATGGCACTGGTGGCCAGGAAGACGTGGATTCGTGGCTGTTCGGCGTATTGGATCGCTTCCCAGGCCCGGTCAATGTCGGCGTCGCGGCACCGGGCCAGGCCGCAGATGACCGATCCACGGACCGATCGAGCAATCTGGCAAACCGCCTCGAAATCGCCCGGCGAGGCGATTGGAAAACCGGCCTCGATTACGTCTACCCCCAACTCGACCAGGGCCCGGGCAACTTCCGTCTTCTCGGCCAGGTCCATGCTCGCCCCAGGCGATTGCTCGCCGTCGCGGAGCGTGGTGTCGAAAATGGCAATTCTGCGCGAGTTTGAGTCGTTCATGAATGTTCCAAGCCGCCGTTCCGGCGGCTGCTAAACAACGCCTGGTGTCCCAGGGCCGTTGTACGGCCGCTTTTAACACAAGATATAGTAGCTGTCTGACTGCTTGACCACTACATGTAGTGGCGTGCAATAGTCGCAGGACACCAGGCGATGCCCTGAAGTGAAATCAATCGCTTCAAGACGAAATGGATCATTGGTGTGGATCATCGATAGTGTTCCCGCGTAAGAGGGACCATTCGTTCAACGTCGTCTGCTGTGATAATTCCCGCACCGGCATCGATATCGGACGGTCGAAGGCCGTAACGGCAATAGAGTACGAGTTGGACCACAGGATAATATCCCTGGATGTATGGCTGCTGATCGATGGTAAAGCCAATTACATCGGCCTTGACCAACCGCAGGATTTCCGGAGATAGATCGAAGCCAGCCGTTCGATAGCCTTGCTTCGGAAAATCGCGTTCGATCACCACACCGGCTGCCTCTGTGTCAGTCTGACCTGTACCGAGAACGAAACGGATATCGCGATTAGCTTTTAACTCAGCACTAATCAATTTGACAGCTTTTTCGGGTTCGTTAGTGGTGCAAATCACCTTCCACGTTACATTGTGCCCTCTCAGCACTTCCTGGATGCCCCGAAGGCGCTCGTCGAGTGCAGCGATGCCGTGGTCGTGTTGCGTAAGGAGGATTTTGCTGCCTTCCGGGATGAACTCAAGGGCCTTTTCGCCAAGGATATGACCTGCCTTTAAGAAGTTTTGACGGACAGCGCTCAGACGGCGATTGAGATTAGGCCTATTTTTCTGGTGGAGATTGCCATTTGTGGACTGAGCATCAACGTTGAATGCGACCACTGGCACCCCCTTGTTCATGGCCTCCAAGATCACGTCATCGAATGCGTGTGCATCGATGATATTCAGCGCGATGCCATGGTAACCATCGGCGACCGCCTTGCGGACCAGTTCAGCTTGCGATTTCAGATCGACACCATCTGTACCCGTGAACCGGCATTGAACATTCATGGCGGCAGCAGCATCACTCATCCCCTTTTTCACGGGATTAAAAAATGCTTCATCTTTGCAGCAGGTAATGAAGATAAACCGCAACGGTTCTTTAGCCTGCGCAAGGCCGGCAGCAAGAATTACAGCAGCCAAAAAGATGGCCATCAACAATGGAATCTTCTTCATATCGAGATAACCTCCTCGTTGTGCGGATGTAAGGAACGCAGTGTGCAGTGCATGGTCACTTTTGTCCATACCTGTTGTGGTATCGTTCATACCACTTTTCGACTTCGCTGGGTGGAAGCGGTTTTGGCTCACCTATTTGCAGAGCCAAATGAACGGTTTTTGCCACGTCTTCCGTCATTACTGCCGCTTTCAAGGCCGCGCGGGGAGTAGGACCCCAAGCAAAGACACCGTGGTTGCCCAATAGAATCGCCGGTGCCTGATTGTGGTGTTTGAGAATTGCCTGACCGATGTGGTCACCCTGGTTGTCGATATACGGGCAGCAGGGAATCTCCGTACCAAACTCGTCGGCAATGGCTGTCAGGCAAACCGGAATCGCCCGACCCACTGCTGCCATTGCCGTGGCAAAGTTGCTGTGGGTATGGATGACGCCCCCCAACTCCGGCAGATTACGGTAAAGGAACAGATGGTGCGGCAGGTCGACGCTGGGACGCAATCGGCTGTCGACGACTCGTCCAGTCTCCAGATCGACCTCGACGAGATCTTGCGGCGCAAGGGAATCGTAGTCAACGCCGGAGGGCTTAATGACTAATCGGCCACTCGAACGGTCTAAGCCGCTGGCGTTGCCCGAGTGTATGGTCACCAGGCCCATGGTAGGCAGCATCTGGTTGACATGGCAGACTTCCTCGCGGAGTTTCGTCAATTGCATCTACTTACCCTTCCTGTCCGATTCCTGATAGCTATGAGGTCCTTCATCACGTGATCGAGGGCCCCTTGGAGGTCGGCCGTGCCGAAGGCGTTGTGCAGCATTTGGTATAGGCGGTAGAGTTCGGCATAGACATTGGCGGCGGCTTTACGCGGACGATAGACCTTGGGTTTGACGCCCGTCATCTTTGTTTGCGCCTGTTTGGTCGTTCGGAACGCGCCGCCGGCTACTGCGCCGAAGATCGCAGCCCCCAGCGCACAGGTCTGCGCCGAGCGGCTGATCTTCATAGGTCGATTGCAGACGTCGGCGTAGATTTGCATCACAAACGGGTTCTTTTCGGCAATGCCGCCACAGTTGACCACCTCCTTAACCTTCACGCCGTACTGCTCGAAGCGGTTGATGATCGTCAGGGCGCCGAAGGCCGTCGCCTCGACCAATGCCCGATAGATTTCCGGGGCCGTGGTGTGCAGCGTCTGGCCGATCAACAGCCCGGAAAGCAACGGATCGACGAGGATCGTGCGGTTGCCGTTGTTCCAGTCGAGCGCCAACAGTCCGCTTTGACCCGGCTGCAACCGCTCGGCATCGCGGGTCAGATTGACATGCGGGTCGCCTTTTGTCGTGTAGCGGGCAGGAGCAAGATATTTGACGAACCAGTTAAAAATGTCGCCGACGGCCGACTGACCGGCCTCCAAGCCGTACATGCCCGGGATGACCGAGCCGGGCACGATGCCGCATAGGCCCGGAATGTCGGGCAACGAGTCGTCCATCGGCGCGACCATCATATCGCAGGTGCTGGTGCCGATGATCTTGACCAGCGTGCCCGGCTTGATGCCGGCGCCCACTGCGCCCATGTGGGCGTCGAAAGCGCCAACGCCCACGGCCACACCCGGCGGCAGGCCGATCTTTTTGGCGATCTCGGCGGTCAGCGCACCGGCCTTTTGGTCCGCGGTCAACGCCGGTTTCGCATAATGTTCGGCCACATTGGCCAGATCCGGATCGAGTCGTCGCAAGAACCGACGGCTCGGCAGGCCGCCCCATTGCTCGTGATACATGGCCTTGTGACCAGCGGCGCAAATGCCACGCGGCAGTGTGTTCGGATCGAGGTTGCCGGTGATGTAAGCCGGCACGAAATCGGCCAACTCGACCCAAGAGTAGGCCGCGTCGAAAACCTTCGGCGAGGTGCGCTTGCAGTGCAAAATCTTCGACCAGTACCACTCGCTGCTGTAGACGCCGCCGCACTTGGCCAGATAATCATCGCGGTTGCGGCGGGCCTTGTCGGTGATTTCGGCCGCCTCGGCGTGGCTGGTGTGGTCTTTCCATAGCCAGGCGTGCGCGGCGAGGTTTTTGCGAAACGCCGGCTTCAGGGCAAGCGGCATGCCCCGACGGTCGACCGGGATCGGGGTCGAGCCGGTCGTGTCAACGCCGATCCCTACGACACGCTCGGGCCCAAAACCTTTGTGGCGTTTCGTAGCCTTGACCACACCGTCGACCGACCGCAAAAAGCCTTCGATGTAGTCGGCGGGGTTTTGCCGGGCAAGATGCGGATCGTTCGGGTCCAAAAGAATGCCCGCTTCGCCGCTGGGGTAATCGTACACGCAGGAAGCGACCTCCGCCCCGTCGGCCGTATCGACCACCAGCGCTCGAACGCTGTTGGTCCCATGATCAACGCCGATGGCGAAACCGCCACGTTTGCTCGTATGTTGCCGCATGGAATATCGCTCCGAAGTTTTTGTTGGAGTACTATGTTGTCAATTAGGACACAACGGAACCGAGAATCGCCTCCTCACGCTCGCGCCAATACGCGGCCGTCTGAGCCACCAGCACGTCGAGCGCTGCGGCGTCCGGCTTGCCGAACATCGCGGGGTACGGGTCGCCTCCCGGTCCCAACGGTTCCGGCGTGGCGAAACGGGGCCCTTCGTTATAGCCGATGGCATAGAACGCCATGATGATGGCGTCTAGGTCCATCGAGCCATTCCCCAACGCGCAACGATTGGAATCAGCCAGGTGGAGATTGATCAGCGCGGCGTCGGCGTCGAGCAGGGCGTCGGCGATGTTCGCCTCTTCCGACTGCATGTGATACACGTCGCCGTTGATGTGACTAATTCCCGGATGGCCGACGGCGGCGATGTAGCATTTGGCGTCGGCGATCGTGTGGATCAGCGAGACCTCGGCCGAACGGATCGGCTCAATCGCCGCCCGAACGCCCGCCTTGACGAAATCGTCCGCAACCAGCCGCAATGTCTCGACGGACCGCTCGAATTCGCTGTCGTCGTAGGCCGCGGGGCGTCCGACGGCGCCCGGCACGACCAACAAATACGAACCGCTGGTGCTGTGACAGAGATCGAGTTGTCGTCGGATATAATCGACGGCCCGCTGTCGCACGACGCCGGAGTTGCTCGACAGATCGTTCTCCGGCCCGAACATTCCGCACACGCCGGCGACTTTGATTTCATACTTCCCCAACGTCTTTTTCACTTGTACGGATCGGTAGCCAAGGTCTGTGCCATACCGGTTGCCATGGAGTTCGATCCACTGAATTCCATTCTTGTGCAGCCGCTTGGCCGTTTCTTCTAGGGACTCCATGCCGAACCCCCAGTTGCTCCACGACAACTTGATCCGCTCATCCTTGACTGGAGGACTGACGGACATCTTCGCCTTGAACTTTTCGACCAGCGTATTCCGCTTTTTCTCGTAGTTTTGTGGTTTCATGTTTTTCTCCGCGATAGAATGGGTTAATCCACCAACTCACGCTCGATCTGTTCCAATGTCTTGCCCTTGGTTTCCGGGATTTGCCGGTAGACGACAATGAATCCCAAGAAGCAGATGGCGCCATACAGCCAGAACGTTCCCGACATGCCTAGGGATGCCTTCAAGAGGGGGAACGTGTAGGTCAGGATAAAACAGGCCATCCACAGGGACGACGCGGCGACAGAGACCGCCACGCCACGAATTCGATTGGGAAATATCTCGGAGATCAGCACCCATACAATGGGCGCCAGCGACATGCTGTAGAAGCCGATGGCCGTCAGGGTTATGGCCAGCACCGGCACGCCCTGAATCCCCAACATATAGGAGGCTCCGAGGAAAGCGTGACAAAGACCGATGCCGGCACAACCGATCAGCATCAGGATGCGCCGGCCGAAACGATCCACGGTGCCGATCGCGACGCAGTTGACAACCAGACAGACGGTGCCGGTAATCACGATGTTGAAGAGGATATCGTTCAACCCGTAGCCTGCCGCGCGGTATACCTCCTCAGCATAGTTGAAGATCACATTCAGTCCGCTCCACTGCTGGAGCACCGCCAAAAACACTCCGAGGAGCAGGATCTTGCGCATTTTTGGTTCCAGGAGGTTGGAGAACCGCACGCGCTGCACCTCTTCGGCGGCGATGGTTTGCTGAATGTCCTCCAATTGCGTCGCCGCATGTGCTTCTCCACAGAGCGACCGCAGAACGTGCAAGGCGCGCCGGCTCATGCCGTTTTTCACTAACCAGCGCGGACTTTCCGGCAAAATCATCCCCGCAAGCAGGAACACCAGCGAGGGCGCGGAAACCGCCGTGAACATCCACCGCCAGCCGTACTGGCCGTTCCAAGACTGGCGGATAAACTCCGCGGTTGCGTGGTCCGGCATCTTCTCGGCAATCAGCCAATTGGCGGTTTGCCCAACGACGAACCCGATGAAGATGGCCAGTTGGTAGATCGCCACGAACCGTCCGCGGAGATGGGCCGGCGCGATCTCGGCGATGTACACCGGCGCTACATTCGAGGTTATGCCGATTGCCACGCCGCCCAGAAGGCGCCACACCACGAACCAGAAGAACGTTGGCGCCCAACCCGTAAGCGCCGAGGAACTCACAAACAGGAATGCCGCGACGAGCAACAGCTTCTTACGGCCGAACTTGTCGCTCAAACCACCAGAAACCAAGGCGCCCGCGAAGCAGCCCAACAGGGCGCAACTATTCGCCCAGCCGCTGAGCCATTCGCTATTCAACAGGAAGTATTTCTCGAAGAACGGCTTGGCGCCGCCGATGACCACGAAGTCGTAGCCAAAGAGCAGCCCGCCCATGGCCGCGACCAAGGAGACCGCCCAGATGTAACGCATGTGGCCGCGTTCCAGTGCGATCGGCGGCGGACTCATTCTGAGATATCCATTGTTTTTGATGATCGCCGACCTCCGGCATGTTCTTGTGCGTGGCGGGGCTGAAATAGCGCAGGCCCACCAGCGGCTCACCGCCGGTGTTCTCGATCTCCACGCCAGCCACCGCTATCATTTGTCTTCCCGCAACGATCGATGAGTCGATTCAGCCGCTTACGGTAATATTCAAAGTCCCGAAAGGAAACATCGGGTGGAACGAAATGGTCGGCATGGGGAATGTAGCCGCCCCGGCGGAGCATTTCACCGACTAGTCCGATAGCCTGATCGATGGCATCCTTGCCTCGGGCGAGAGCCCCCTTGGGGATCCCGCCGGCCATCAATAAGGTTGGATATTGCTCGCGAATCGACAACAGGTCGATACTGCCCGTCTGCTCGAAGGGCCACATCCCCGTCACGCCGACTTCCATGAACATCGGGATCAGCGATCGGCAATCGCCGTCGGTGTCGAGGTGAATGTGCCGCACGCCCCGGGCCTTCAGAAAATCAGCGACGCGGCCCATATACGGCAACAAGAACTCGCGGACCATTTTGGCTGAAATCATCGAACCTTTCTTGTCCGACATGTCTTCCCAAATCTCCCAGACGTCGACCTCGACCCGGCTCAATACCTCGGCGAACACGGTAATCCATATCTCCGTGAACGTTTTGAGAATGTCGTGTATTAATTCCGGCTCCTCGTGGTACCATACGAAGACGTTTTCATAGCCGAGCAGGTGGACCAGCGTGCCAAAAAACCCCTGCGGATAGCCGCCGATGGCCAACGGATAGTCGCGGTTGCGGTACTGTTCCACCCGTTGCAACCAGTTTTTCGGGAATCGTCCCGTGATGTTCCTGACGTTTAGCCGCTCCTGCTTGAGCTGATTCCAACTTTCCCAGCCGGTGACCGGCCATTGGTAAGACGTCGGAATCGTGGCCTCCTCTTTCAGGAAGATTCGCTTTACCCCGTCGATATCGCGGTACTTCAGGAACCGCTCGGTTTCTTCGATGATCTCCACGTCGAACATCGGATCGAGCAACAGGTTCACGTCCACCAGGTGGAGTTGTTGGTCCATGCCAAAGTGATCACGGACGTCAGTATCGACGGGAAACCCTTGCGTGGGCCAGTAGAGGGCACCGGCCATCACGGCAATACCGTTGGGCAGCACGCCATCATGCCGGCAGGTCCAGGCGGGAATGTAGAGCGATGAAGCCGGCGTGGTGGTCTCCGTCGGCAGCGGCGGATACTGCTGTTGCGGCAGTCCTTGGGCATACCAATTTTTGACCGTCTTACCCCAATAGCCGAACTCCCATTTCAACGTGCTGATGTTGGAGTTGAAATCGCAGACTTCCAGAAACCGTTCGTGAGTATTCATGGCTTGTCCAATTCGTAACCGTTCACAAGACTCCGACGGCGCCGAAGTATTACCAGTGAGCGACTGTTGTCATTATCGCATACATTCGAAACCTGGTCAAGTACCCGAATCTCGATCGGTCTGGATTTTTCTGCGGGTTCTGCGGGTCACCGATAGCCGGGGGACAACGTCCCGCGGGCGCCCACCCGCGACGCGCCCAGTCCCGGCTATTATTATCAAGCAGTCATTTCGGGAAACGGGGTATTTTGGGGTGTTTGCGCAAAACACGGCAGGGGTGCGAGAAAATCGGCGTTACGAGAGCCACCATTTCCCTACTGCGTATTGAATCAGATTCTCGTTTCGGGTACTCTTCGCTGCCTTGATCGGCACGCTAACCGGTGTATTCCATGGACTACGAAATCCAACGTTGCACGCGACACTGCTCCAAAAGCGGCCGGGAATTGGTCCCTGGCGAGGAGTTTTACTCGGTGTTGGTCGCCGAGGGCAGCCAGTTGCGGCGATATGACTACTCGACCGGCGCCTGGGAAGGGCCGCCTAAGGAGGCCATCGGCTGGTGGAAATCGCAGATCCCCGACCGTGGTGCCGACCGGATGCGTTGGGCCCCGAACGACGTGATGCTCCAGTTTTTCGACGAGTTGGCCGAGCAGCCGGACAAGCAGGACATGCGATACGTGCTGTCGCTGCTGTTGGTCCGCCGTCGCGTAATGCGCCTGGAGGAGAATGAAAAGGACGAGCAAGGCCGGGAAATTATGGTCTTATACTGTCCTCGCCGCGAGACTACGTACAAGGTTCCAGCAATTGCCCCCGAGAAGTCGCGCGTCGGCGAGATACAGCAACAACTCGCCCGGCTGCTGGAGTAGGGTAGGGATTGGGGATTGGGGATTGGGGAACAGGGATTAGTGGATTGTCAACACTGAATTGATTGTTTGACAATAGCCGGGACGCAACGCGTCGCGGGGACATTCCCGCGGGACGTTGTCCCCCGGCTATCGGTAACACTGGTCGGCGTGCCCTGAAAGCATGAAAGGTTCCATGAACGGATATCGACGTTGCCTGTTGTTGTTCGCGCTGGTGGGCCTGTTTGGACTCAGCGGGGCGAGTTGCCCCAGTATGCTCCAGCAGTACGCGGGCCCCCCGTTGCCACGCGTATTGCCGCCGGCACCGACGCTCGAGCAGGTCATCCAGGTGGTCAACCGCAACGGTTCGCAGATCCAGTCTTTTGCAACCACGCACGCCACGCTTACCGGGCCGGGGTTCCCACCGCTTCGGGCCAATCTAGCGTTTCAGCGGCCCAGGCGGTTCCGGCTGCGGGCCGATACGGCCGTGACCGGGCCGGAACTGGATATCGGCAGCAACGAGGAGCTTTTCTGGTTCTGGATCAAGCGCAACCAGCCACCGGTAGTCTACTATTGTCGGCACTATCAGTTCCCCGGCAGTCGGGCGCGGCAGATGATTCCGATGGACCCGGGCTGGCTCGTCGAGGCGTTGGGAGTCGTTGGGTTTGATCCGGCCCTGCCACATCAGGGTCCGTTCATCCTGCCGGGCGATCGGCTTCAGGTACGGACCATGCAGGAAACACTGGAGGGACCGATCACCAAATCCACCACCATCGACGCCTCCCAGGGTTGGGTGCTCGGACAAGACGTCTACGACGCCCGTGGCCGGCTGATCGCCCGATCCGTCGCCAGCCGGCATCGTCGTGACCCGCTCACCGGGCTGGTCATGCCGACTGTGGTGCAGATCGACTGTCCGCCGGTGGGATTCTCGATGCGGATCGACCTGGGCAACGTTCGGATCAACCGGCTGCCGAGCGATCGGGCCGAACTCTGGGCAATGCCGGACTACCAAGGCTCGCCGGCGGTCGACCTGGGCGATCCGGGCCGCTTGAGGCAGCAATAAATTGCCGCCCCCTCGCCACCTACTCCTTTAAGGATTCCAGGAAGCGGTCCGTCTCGTCGGAATACTTGAGATCGCCCGGGTTGTAGACGAACCGATTGGGGTCGATGGGCACGTTGATGTCGACATCGTAGAGATCCATAGCCACCATCACCCGAGTTGCGCAGCCGTCTGTCCGGCGGTACTCAATGCGGTAAGGAAACCGGGCCTCCTGCCCCAGCAATAGAACAACGTGGTCGGGCAGATGCTCCGGGAGTTTGCTCAGATCGGGGAAGTTGCCGGCCTGGATGGTCTGTTTCTGATCAGGCAGGAGCTTAACTAGTTGCTCTGGCTTCCATCGACCTTCGAGTCTCCAGACGGGCCGTTTGTGTTTGCCCCATCGCCCTGGTTGGGCGGAGGTGAAGTCGAAGGCGGCATAGAGTCCACGGAGCATTCTGGGCACTCCCCCCAGGCCGGGCAACACTCCCAAATTGCCTTGCCCGGGTATTTTGCCGGCCTGTTCGAGGGCCTGCCTTGCACGAGCCACGTCGATACGGCCGAGTTCCTCTTTATCCGGCAGCTTGCACTTGGTCCATAGGAAGCGCCCGTCGCAGACCTGCAACAGGCTGCTGGTCTGGTCGCCAAGTTGGATCTTCAGTTCGAGGCGGAGCAGGTGATTCGGCCCCTGACGCTGCTCCCAATAGCTGCCGGAGCCGAACAGCCGTTTGCCGAACAGGTTGACTTCCTGGCGGATTTTGGCGGAGACGGAGTTGTGAGCTTCGAGGGTCCGCACGGCGGCCTCCAAAAGCGCCTTTCCGCTTTCCGCATTGACCGTGGCTGCGGACGTCCACCACAGTAACAGAAAAATAGGTAATCTAGCCAGCATATTGCCGGTATTAACGGATTTACCAAAGAATCCGGTTGTAACACGCCGAACATTAGACATCAGAAGCATTGTAAAATGGCTTGATGGTGGGGTCCACGTCAATCTGTTTGACAAGGGGGGACATGATGAGGATTTTAGTAGTGTCTTTGTTGTTGGTGCTCACGGCAATCGCCGGTTGCACGCGACCGTTTAAGAACAACTTGCCGCCTGCCAAGCTGTTGATGGAGCCTGGTCCGGGTGTAGGCGGTCCCGGTCCGGGTATTATGATGTACCAATCGGCTGCTCCGGCTACCGGCCAGTCGTCGCAGGTCGCGTTGGTGGGGCCGGAAGGGATGATGGTTGCTTGGGACGTCGGTGGGCCCGGGCTGTTCGACTCCGAATCGCTGATTTGCCCCGGTCGCTACAACTTCCCGCAGGGGGCCATCTATCGGCTGAAGCTGACCAACGTTCCGGGCCGTCCGGGCGTGGAATTGTATCCCACGTTGGAGGTCGGCCCGGCAATGCCCAGGACCGAGGCCTTCCTGGCGCACAACGCAATTCCCGTCCAATTCACCCCAGAAGACTTCGACCAGGTGCTCACCGGCAACTTCGTCACCAAGGTGATCTACCTGCCGGACCCAGAGTTCCAGGAGTTGGCCCTGGCCGGTGTGGAAACGCTGGTCAGCACGCGGCTTGATCCGGGCGTGGATCCGATCGTCGAGGCCGACCGCCGCGGGGCGATCCTGGCAATCGTTCGCTTGGGGAACAGGGACCTGGAGATCCCCAGCGAGATGATTGAGCAATTCGAGGCAGATGGCGTGATGCCGGCCTCCCACAACACGCCGGCGTCGTACCAGCCGACGGCCGCCGGGCCAAGACCGTTGGGTGCGGCGGTGGGCGGCACGAGCACAATGCCGGGCGGTCACATATCGGGGGTTACCGCCCCGCAATACGGGATGCCCACCTGCGGCACACCGATCGGACTGGCCGGCCCACCGCACGTGCCCTTGGGAGTCCCTGCCGGCCTGCGAAGGCACGCGGTCAAGAACCACACGTGTGTTTGTGTTCCGAAGCCCACTCGACACGTGAGGATCGACGTGCGGCAGGATCCGGGGTTCACCTATCCCAAGCCGGCCAACCACGTGTACATCGTCGAGCAACAATTTCCCGGGTTGGGACTGAACTGCCAGCCGCCCGGCGACAAATGCGAGATTATTAAATAACTCAAACTGTAAACGCGGTAGTGCCTCACGATGTTGGCAAGGATTTCTTGGGTTTATAGCGGTCTAATGCTGATGTTAGAACATTTTCTCGTTGTTCGACCCAGTCCTCTCGCTGCAGGTCGCTAACATGAACCGGATACCGGATGTACGCCAGCAC
>JAUWHT010000324.1 GCA_030605745.1 Pirellulales bacterium
GTGCTGGCGTACATCCGGTATCCGGTTCATGTTAGCGACCTGCAGCGAGAGGACTGGGTCGAACAACGAGAAAATGTTCTAACATCAGCATTAGACCGCTATAAACCCAAGAAATCCTTGCCAACATCGTGAGGCACTACCCTGGAAAGACATTGCCGGTTTGCGGGACGTCTTGATTCATGGGTATTTTGGTGTAAAGGTCGAGAGAATCTGGAAGGTGATCGAAGAGGATGTGCCCAAGCTGAAGAATAGCATGAACCTCGTCTATCAGGATCTGATGCAGAGGTAGGTCACATCCCTTGGCGAATTCTCCGTCGGAGATCACAATATCCGCCATGTTGGACCCTCCGGCCGAACTCGATAAGCCGCGCGATCGTACTCCCCGCTATCAGCCGTTGGTCATTGTGCTGGTGGCCGTGTGTGCGGGGATCGTGGGTGATCGGTTTTGGCCGCGGCCGGTGCTCGTGTGGTGGGCGGGCGCTGGGGGTGCCTGGTGTGTTTGGCTGGGGTTGTGGCGGTGGCGACGGGAACGGGCCGCCGCGGCGGCGCTGCTGCTGGCGGTCGCTGCAACGGCCGCCGGCTGGCACCATTGCCGATGGTACCTGTTTGCAGAAAATGACCTGGGGTATTTTACCCAGGCCGAGACGCAGCCGGTTTGTGTGGAAGCGATTGCCCTGAAGTCGCCGCGAGTGGTCCCGGCGCCGGATTTCGATCCGTTGCGGGCGATTCCGCGCGGCGATCAGGCCCGGCTCAACGTCGAGTTGACCGCAGTTCGCGACGGGACTCGCTGGCGGAGCATCTCCGGCCGGTCGAGGCTGACGATTCAGGGTAGCTTGTCGGGCATCGAGGCGGGCGACCGGCTGCGAATCTTCGGTCAACTCTCAATGCCCCGTGGGGCACAAAACCCGGGTGAGTTCGACTACGCCCGGTACCTCCGTGCCCAACGAACACGCGGCCTGCTTTGGACCACCTTCGCCGAGTGCGTGTCGGTCGTCCAGCCAGGCCGGCCATGGAGCCTTCCCCGGCTGATCGACCGGGCCCGCGTGCACGGCAATCGGCTGCTGGGCCGCTACCTCGATCACCGGCGATCTGCGCTGGCGGCCGCCGTGTTGCTAGGCGCCCGCGAACGGCTCGATCCCGACCAAACCCAGGCCTTCGTGGAGACCGGTACGGTTCACCTGCTGGCCATCTCGGGCCTGCACGTGGGCATCCTCGCCGGGGCCTTGATGTTTGTGATGCTGCGGGCCCCGGTACCGCGGGCCTGGGCCATGCTGACGGTGGCCGCCGCAACCGTGTTCTACATGCTGCTGACCGACGCCCGGCCGCCGGTCATCCGGGCGACGATCCTGGTGCTGGTCATCTGCTGGTCGGTGTACCTTGGCCGCCGGGTGTTGTCGTTCAACTCGCTGGCCGCGGCCGGCCTGATCGTGCTGGCCGTTAATCCGGCCGACCTGTTTCGCACCGGTGCCCAACTATCGTTCCTTGCCGTGGCCGGACTGATGTGGTTCGGCCCGCTATGGACTACTCCACCAAGTGGAAAGGATCCGCTGGAGCGGATGCTTGCGGAAAGCCAGGGTCGGTTCCGGTGGACGCTGTGGTTGTTGGGACGCAGCGTGCGGTCCTTAATTCTGGTCACCGGGACCATCTGGTTGCTGCTGCTGCCGCTGGTGATGGCCCGATTCAATCTGCTCACACCGGTCGCCGTGGTGTTGAACACCCTGCTTTGGGTGCCGATAGCGGTGGCACTGATGGCCGGCTTTGCCACGCTGGTCTTCGGCACGCTGGCCGCGCCGTTGGGCCATCTCTTCGGCGGCCTGTGCAACACTATGCTCTGGGTGTTGCAGTCGAGCGTGGCTTATGCCCGGGACTTACCCCTCAGCCACTTATGGGTGCCCGGGCCGGCCGATTGGTGGCTCGTGGGATTTTACGGCGGGCTGGGGCTGTTGGCCGCCGTGCCAAAGATCCGGCCGCCGCGACGCTGGTGCCTGGCGCTGCTGGCCGGCTGGTCGGCCGTGGGGTTTGTCTCCGCCGGGCTGCGACACGATGACGCCCGGCTCAATTGCACCTTCCTCTCGGTCGGCCACGGCTGTGCAGTGGTGCTGGAACTGCCCGGCGGGCAGACGATGCTCTACGATGCGGGCCGGTTCGATTCGCCGGTCTCGGGCACCCGATCGATCGCCGGGTTCCTCTGGTCGCGGGGGATTACACACCTCGACGCAGTGGTCATCTCCCACGCCGACATCGACCACTACAACGCGCTGCCTGGCCTGCTGAAACGGTTCTCGGTGGGGGCGATCTACGTTTCGCCCGTGATGTGGGAGGAAGAAAACCCGGCCATGACCGCACTGCACGATGCGATCGACCGTTCGGATGTCCAAATCCGCGAGATCCACGCCGGCAAACGGCTGCACGTCGGAAACGGCTGCACGATCGAAGTCTTGCACCCGCCGCGCAAGGGCGTGCTGGGCGGCGATAACGCCAACAGCATCGTGCTGATGGTCGAATACCTCGGCCGGCGAATCCTGCTGCCGGGCGACCTGAAATCGCCGGGGCTGGAAGACCTGCTGGCCGAAGAGCCGCTCGATTGCGACGTCCTGCTGGCCCCGCACCACGGCAGCCGGCGAAGCAACCCCCCGGGCTTTGCCACCTGGACCACGCCCGAGTGGGTCGTCATAAGCGGCCGCCGCCGAGCGAACCTCCCTGCAACTCGGGCCACCTACGAGGCGGTCGGTAGCCGCGTGCTGCACACCGCCGGGTGTGGCTCGGTCGGCGTAACGATCGACGCGTCGGGGTTGCGCGTAGAGACATCTTGTCGACGTGTTCCCGGTCGAATCAAGCCCGGCCGAATCCGGCCCGGTTTTCGGGTTCAAATTGGAGAATCTGTGGCGACTCTGTCGATAAACCTGTAAACCTGTACCACCGGGCTCTTCGATCCGGCGCAAGTAGACGTGTAATCCATCGATCGGGGGGACGAAAGGTGGGTGGTGTGGAGGGGGCCAGCCGTCCGATAACAAAATGGGGCTCGCAAACGCGCAGGTTCGCCGCCAAGGACGCCGCGGCAGCTTGCCCGGCGCGTTTCGCGCCGAAGGCCAAGGAGAATATCGACCGTGAATCAGGACATCAACGTGTTGGCCCTGGTGAAGGGGTCGGAGCGCTATGTGTTCTTGTACGACGATTCGAGTCGTGCGGAGACGTTGCGAATTCTGGGCCGTTACGCCTCGAACCCCCAGTTGAGTTTCACCTGGTACGATGCCGCCGTGCTGAGCCAGAAGATCCGCCGGGAGAGCCAGAAGCCCACAGCACAGCCCCGTTTCGACATGCCGTTGCCCACCGATATGGACGAGTATTGCTGATAGCTGATAGCTACCATGCACACTGCCATCGCACGGTTTCTACAGTACTTGCGTGTGGAGCGTAACGCCTCGGAGCACACCACTAAGAGCTACCGCGAGGATCTGACCGCGTTGACTGACTACCTGGCCGAGGCCCGTGGTGGGGTGTGTCCCGGGCCGGGTGAGGTGACGATACTCGACTTGCGCGGGTATGTAGCCTCATTGCACGAGTCGGGCTACGCCAGGACGACGATCGCCCGGCGGTTGGCTTCGCTGCGCAGCTTCTTCCGTTTCGGCCAGCGTGAAGGCTGGACCAAGACGAATCCGGCCAAACCTCTGCGCAGTCCCCGCAAAGGCCGTTCGCTGCCGCACTTCCTCTCGACCGAAGACCTCGGGAAGTTGCTGGAAACCCCGCCAGCCGACGAGCCGCTCGGACTGCGCGACCGGGCCATCCTGGAAACGATCTATTCGGCCGGGCTTCGGGTGAGCGAGTTGGTCTCCATGAGCGAGGGCGACCTGGACATGGCGGCCGGTATAGTCCGCGTTCGCGGCAAGGGCCGTCGCGAGCGGCTGGCCCCGATCGGTACTTATGCCGCCCGTGCACTGAAACATTGGCGCCGCGTGCGGAAGCTTAACTCCCACGAACCGTCCGGTCCCGAGGCACCGGTGTTTGTCAACAGGTTTGGCCGCCGGATGACTACCCGAAGCGTGGGACGAATGCTGGAGAAGTACCTGAAGCTCACCGGCCTGGACAGCCGCACGACGCCGCATTCGCTGCGACACAGCTTCGCCACCCACCTGTTGGACCGCGGCGCCGACATCCGCAGTGTACAGGAATTGTTGGGCCACAAGAGCCTGGTGACCACGCAGATCTACACGCACGTAAGCATCACCGCGCTGCGCGAGGCTTATGAGAGAGCCCACCCACGTGCAAGATAACCACTTGCGGCTTATGGCCCGCGCAGAAATAACTTGATCAATTGGGTGGCACGCC
>JAUWHT010000116.1 GCA_030605745.1 Pirellulales bacterium
GTGCTGGCGTACATCCAGTATCCGGCTCATGTCAGCGACCTGCAGCGAGAGGACTGGGCCGAACAACGAGAAAATGTTCTAACATCAGTATTAGACCGCTATAAACCCAAGAAATCCTTGCCAACATCGTGAGGCACTACCATGAAAAGGGATTTCCAAAAAATTCGGATCATCCCTTCTCAAGGTGCAGGGTTCTATTGACGGGCTATACTGGATTCTGGAGGAACTCGTAATGGGTGGACTGTACGGCGTGGCGTCGAAACACGACTGTGTTGCCGACCTGTTCTACGGAACCGATTACCATTCGCACCTTGGCACCCGGCGGGGCGGGCTGGTCGTCAGAAACGGCCCGGGATTCACCCGATTCATCAAAGACATCACCAACGCCCAGTTCCGCAGCAAGTTCGAAGACGACCTCGACAAGCTGCACGGCCCGCTCGGCATAGGTGTCATCAGCGACTATGAGGACCAGCCGCTGATCATCGGTTCGCACCTGGGCACCTACGCCCTGGTCACAGTGGGAAGGATCCAAAACCTTGATGCGCTGGCCGCCGAGGCCCTCAATAAGAGCACGCATTTCTCCGAGATGAGCGGCGAGGCAATCAACCCCACCGAACTGGTGGCCACGCTCATCAACCGGGAAGGCAACTTCGTCGACGGCATCCAGCGGGCCCAGCAGGCCGTCCAAGGCTCGTGCTCTCTGCTGCTGTTGACCGACGAAGCCATTTATGCCGCCCGGGACCGGCTGGGCCGCACGCCGCTGGTCATCGGGCGGAAGCCCGGGGCGCTGGCCGCTACGCTGGAAACCTGCGCCCTGCCCAACCTGGATTACCAGATCGAGCGGTATCTTGGCCCCGGCGAGATTGTGCGAATTACGCCGGACGGGGCCGAGACCGTCGCTCCTGCCGGCCAGGTGATGCAGATTTGCGGCTTCCTTTGGGTCTATTACGGCTACCCGGCCTCCAGCTACGAGGGGATCAACGTCGAGGTGGCCCGCAACCGCTGCGGCGCGGCGCTTGCAAAGGCCGACGATGTCCAGATTGACATTGTGGCAGGCATTCCCGACTCCGGCACCGCCCATGCGATCGGTTACGCCGACGCAGCCGGCGTTCCCTACCGCCGCCCATTTGTGAAGTACACGCCCACCTGGCCGCGAAGCTTCATGCCCCAGGAGCAACGGGTTCGCGACCTGGTGGCGCGAATGAAGCTGATACCGATCCGGGAGTTGATCCACGGCAAGCGGCTGCTGTTTTGCGAGGACTCGATTGTTCGCGGCACTCAACTGAAAAACACCATCCAGCGACTGTATGATTACGGTGCGCGGGAGGTGCACATGCGGCCCGCCTGCCCGCCGCTGGTGTTCGGCTGCAAGTTCCTGAACTTCTCGCGGTCGAAATCGGAGCTGGACCTGGCTGCCCGAATGGCGATCAAGGAAATCCACGGCGATGCCGACACGCACCTTCAGCAATTCGCCGACCCGGAGTCGGACCGACACGCCGCTATGGTCGACTGCATCCGGCAGCGATTAGGACTCACCTCGCTGAGATATCAGAGACTCGGCGACCTGGTCTCCGCCATCGGGCTACCCAAGCAGAAGCTCTGCACCTACTGCTGGGACGGCGCGGAGCCCTTAGGCCATTAGGGGAGGCCATTAGGCTGTTAGGGGCGTGACCTCGACATCCCTAATAGCCTAACAGCCTAAACCCCTAATAGCCTAAACCCCTAGCGCCCCAGATCGTTGACGAATTTTCTTAGGTCCTCGGCGCGGGTGCGGAGCTTCTTTAGCGACTTGACCTGAATCTGGCGGATCCGCTCCCGCGTGAGCCTGAACACCTGTCCGGCTTCGGCCAGCGTGTAGGCGTGGCCGTCTCCCAGACCGTACCGCATCTCGAGGATTCCCCGCTCGCGATATGATACGCTGTCCAGTGCCGCATCGATTTGCAGCCGCAACTCCTTCAGGATCATATCGGCGTCCGGGGCAAACGGAATCGCCAGGGACCGCTCGGACAATTCGTCGGCAAATAGGGCACGCAGAAACCGTTCTTCGCCAAGCGTTGCTTCTTCTGCCACCACAAATCCTCCATCACTAACAGCAGGCAATTTTCAATTCTCAATTTTCAATTTGCAATTCTCACAGGTCCTTGCCCAGCATCTTGATCGCCAACTCGCGCTTAGTGTCGCCGGCCAGATAAAGCGTCTGCGTTGGGAAGGCGAACTCGATGCCGGCCCTCTCGAACTCCTCGAATATCCGCAGGTTCAACCGCTGGGCGTGATCCAGGTAATCCCAGTACGCAGGCGGGGCGTACCAGTAGATCACCAGCAGGTTCAAGCTGTCGGGGTTGTAGTTGTTAAAATACACCCGCGGCGGGTACTCGTCGCCGCCGATGACCGGATGGATCGGCTCGCGGATGCCCTCTTCTTCCAGGATGCCGCGAATGATCCCGACCGCCTGCTCGATCTTTTCCCGCGAGGTGTCGTAAGTGATCGTCACGTCCATGAGCCGCCGGATGGACGGCCGGCGACCGATGTTCTCGACCGGGTCGTTGACGATGTTCGAGTTGGGGATGGTGACCAGGTGGCCGGTGAGTGTGCGGACCTTGGTCGAGCGGAAGCCGATATCCTCGATAATTCCGTCGTAGCCCTTGAAAACAATGCGCTCGCCAAGTTGGAAGGGCCGATCGAGCAGGATGGTGACCGAGCCGAACAGGTTTTTGAGCGAATCCTGGGCGGCCAGCGAGATGGCCAACCCGGCAATACCCAGCCCGGCCAGCCACGCGGTGATGTCCTGGTCGAATACCGAATCGACCACGAACATCACGCCGATGACCACCAGGAACACCCGCAGCGTCTTGCGGATCAGCGGCACCAGTTGATCGTCCAACGCGGATTCAGTCTTGGCGGTCAGCCGGTTCAGCATTACCTCGATCACTGTGACCAGGTTGAAGGCGTACCAGAATACGGCGATGGAATAGATCAGCAGCAGGGTCTTATCCCAGAAGGTCTGCAACGAGGGGCTCATCCCCTTGACGCTGGCCAGCCCCACGGCGAGCCCCAAGGCGATCAAAGCCAGCTTAGCCGGCCCGATTGCGCCGTCGAGCACATGAAACCAGACGGTCCAACCGCGGGTCTCAAAACGCTTTGCTGAGCGACCCAACACTGCCGCCGCGATGCTGCCGGCCAGCAGGCCGAAGAAGATCGCCAGCAGCAGCCACACCCAATTGAACCACGCGTTTTCCAGCCACAGGCCCTTAAGATCAAGACCTTCGAACAGCGACGCGGTTTTTTCGCCCGGTTGGGGCGCAGCCGAGTTGTCGGCAGCGGCAGCGGGCGCCGGCGGAGGCTCCTGCCCCATCGCACCGGCCGTCCACAGCCAGACCCAGCACACCGCAATCGCGGCGGCCCCAAAAAGAGGCGTTTTTCGTCTCATAGTATCGCCGGAAGTCCCAGAAAAGGAGATTTTCTCCTCTCCTGGCGGCGATCATACACGATCTGCCGGACCAGGCAAACCCCCCCCTTGCCGCCACTCGAGGGCACATTTGCCAATGGTTTAGCCAGCCGACAAGGGGACTCCAGCTACCGGCGCGGGTTTCTGCGCTTTGGTGCAGACTTCCCGCGGTCATGGGGCTGGACCGCCTGTTTCCACAAGTCAGTGGCCGAAATGGACTGCTCGTCGGTCATAGGATACCTGCTGACCAGGATACCGTACTGGCGAACCACGAAGTGGACGTCCGGACGACAATGGTCCTCAATCGCCTGAAGCACTGCCCCAAGAGGGGCCACTAGGTTAAGCGTTATGGGAATCTCACCATGGAAGTCGCCCATGACGAACGTGACCCCGCAATTATCCTGCAAGAATGCCGCAACATCCGCAAGCGACGCGTCGGCGACCTGCAAGCTGACCCGTTCGATGAGCGCCTTGCGAATCTTGGCGATCATCGGGCCGCGCGGCAGTTGTGGGCCCGCGGCCGGCCTTCCGAGAATCTCGCTTCCGGCACGACCCCGGGGCGGCTGGCCAAGCAGGCAGCGCAATCTGGCTTCGATCTCGGCCACTTTCGCCCGGGCATTGATTAGTGCCAGCTTGAGATCGTCGCTATCCGGCTGCTTTTCCAACTGACGTTCGGCCAGCTTGGCAGCCCGGATTTGGGCTTCCCACTCGCTCCGCAGCGCGATGATCTCGCGTGCGACTTCAAGCCGCGTGTGGTTCAGTTCGGCCTCTGCCAACTCGGCCCTGGCTCTGGCCACCACAATGGCCGGATGCCTGTCCAACGCCCGGTCGAGCAGTTGCTCCAGGCTTGGCATACCCGGCCGGGGGTGGTGTGGTCTCGGGCCGGGCTGCGTGGCTGGAGCCTCCTGCGGGTCGCCGCGCGCCTGTCCAAAGGCCCAGTTTCCGCAGATCAGCATCGCAGCCAACGCTGCTGCCAACGTGCACAGGTGAACAGGTGCGAACTTAGGGCCCGCGCACAAATAACTTGTACGAACTCCAACCAAGAGTGGCACGTCCCTGAGCGCAGCGGGCGTGTTTGGGGCACCTTGCCACGCCCTTCGTTCCTCAGGGCGTGCCACCAATTTGTACAGGTGAACAGGTGCGAACTTAACTGTCGCCGTTGTCATGTCGAATCTCCTTCAATCGAGCTTGTTTAAGGGCCATCAAGAGCCAACTATCTTCCTCGACCGAAATGGCCCGCTGTTCGGCCGAGGCAGTGTTCAAGGCCCGCGCGTAGTAGCGCAGAGCCAGTGTCACGTTACCCTCCCGCTCGAGGTACCGGTCGCTAAGGCGACGGATATCGTCGAAGTCGGCTTGCCTGACCTTGGCGATTCGGCCGTTGCATCTGCCGGCAGGCAGATCGGCCTGCGGCTGTGGGACCACCCGGCTCGGACGCGGCGTAGGCTGGGCCGAGGCACGAGGCCCACCTCTCTGCTGTGCAAGCGGTCCAACAGTGCGCCCGGTGGGGCTTCTCGACAATTGCGTGGTTGCCACACCGACCAGGTAACAGCCGAGCAAAGCAGCCCCCAAGGCAACGCGCTTCAGCCGGCGCCGGCGACGAACCACACCGATGGTGCGCCCGAGCACGGCCTGCCGCAGCCGGTCGTCCGTACCCGAGCAGCGGCCCGCGCTGAGCAGAGCGTCTACAGGGTCTCCGTCTCCTTCGAAGGTGTCCGGTGATGACATGGTATTCTCCCGGTTTCTTCCGAGTTACCGTACACGTCGCGGAACATCCGGCGTGCACGGGTCAGCAGCGACTCGACGGCCTTGGGCGTTTGGTCCCATGATGCGGCGATGTCCGCTACCGATAAGTCCTCCAGGTACTTTGCTCGCAATACCGCCTCGTATCGCTCAGGCAGAGCCGCCAGGGCGGTAGTGATTCGTTCCGCTCGCTCGCGGTTTTCCACGACCGTTTCGGCCGTGCAGTTGGTGCTGGGCTCGCCGGCGAGCGGCTGCATGTGCTTTTTCGCAGTGTTCTGCCGGCGAAGCTGATTCCGCACAACATTGGCCGCGATGCCGCGCAGCCAGGCAGGAAAACTGCCGCGCGCCGGGTCGAATTGTCGCACGCGCCGCACGGCGGTAAGCCAGGTCTCCTGTACGATCTCGTCGGTTTGATCCTGCATGCCCGCACAACGCCAGTGCACGTAGCGGTACAAATCGTCGAACGTCTCGCCGTACCACGTTTCCCAGGCCTGCTCGTCGCCGGCCAACACCGCACTTCGCAGCAATCGGTCTCTCTTGACGCGGTCCTCGGAATCCATGCAGCTACCTCGGCCGCAAGCCTTCTAAAAACATATTGTCGGACGGCAGGCGAATCCTTCGCGAGATTCTCCCCACACCTTCAATTATAGTGGCAGCCGCTCTTGCAAGACACCAGCTACAATCGGGAAGTTGCACGTTCGGCGGTCGCAGCTAAAACAGAAATAGTACGCGTGGGGAGCTTGAAGAAGGTGTTATCATGATTACCATAGTCTATGACAATAATCTCCCGGACAAGCGATTGCAGACGGCCTGGGGGTTCGCCTGCGTCATCGAGGGACTCGCCGAGACAATCCTCTTCGACACCGGGGGTAACGGTAAACTCCTCCTGTCCAACATGGCGGCCGCGGGGTTCAACCCGGAACAGATCGACAGCATCGTGCTTTCGCACATTCACGCCGATCACACCGGGGGGCTGCACGCCTTTCTCGGTCCTTGACAGGCCTGATTGCCCCGCGTAGAATTAGTAGTAATGGGTAACACTTCGGCACGGCCGAATGTTCGTTACCCACCCGTTACACCCCGCCTTTCAGGAGATCCTGCCATGTCAAGTCGATCGTGTCATAGGTTTTTTGTGCGAGTTTCCATTGTCGCAGTGTCCCTGGCGGCGGCTGTTTGTCTTTCGGTCGCGCCGGCAACAGCAGCACAATCTACACCGGTGCCTGACTATTACCGGGCCGACTATGGCGAGCGGATCGCTGGCGCCGAGGGCAAGGCAGCCATCTGGTGGTGCGACGCGACGCACAAGGTCCCGCGGCAACGCGGGCTGCCGGAAGCTACCGCATCCGCCGCACAGCTCTCTGCCGCCGGGAACGACTTTGAGGCGGTCCAGGTCGTCGTGCGTCCGACCGAGCCGCTCAAGGGACTGACGGCCAGCGCGAGTGCGCTTGCCGGGCCCGATGGAGCGACGATCTCCGCCGAGAACGTGAATATCCTGCGGGTCTTCTATCACTTCGTGGATCACCCGACCGACAAGACGGGCATCCGCGACTGGTGGCCCGACGCCTTGCCGCCCTTTTCAAAGCCGATTGACTTAGCGGCCGGTGAGAACCAACCGCTTTGGGTGCTGATCCACGTACCCAAGGACGCCAAGGCGGGCGATTACGCGGGAAGCATCTCGTTGAAAGCGGACGGATGGTCGGCCGAGGTGCCGGTGAAGCTGCACGTCTGGAACTTCGCCCTGCCCGAGCAGAACCACATTGCGACGGCCTTTGGATTGTCGCCGGGCAACGTGTTCCGCTATCACCAACTCAAGACCGAGGCCGACAAGCGCAAGGTACTGGACATGTACTTCCAGAGCTTCGCCGACCACCGGATGAGCCCTTACAATCCCACGCCGCTGGACCCGATCCGCGTGAAGTTCAATCCCGACGCCGATCCGCCGCGAGCAGAGGTCGATTTTTCGGCGTTCGATCCGGCGATGGCTCGGGCGGTCGAGAAGTTCCACTTCACAGATTTCAGGCTGACGATTCAAGGCATGGGTGGTGGCAACTTCCTCAAGCGCTACGAGCCAAAGATCGGCCGATTCGGCGAAGACACGCCCGAGTACCAGGCAATGTTCTCCAGCTACGTCAAGCAACTGGAAAACCACCTGCGCGAGAAGGGCTGGCTAAAGATGGCCTACATCTACTGGTTCGACGAGCCGAGGCCGAAGGACTACGTGTTCGTCCGCAACGGTTTCGAACGGCTGAAGAAGTACGCCCCCAGCTTGCAAACGATGCTCACCGAGCAGATTGAAGAGAAGCTGGCCGGCCCGATCGACATCTGGTGCCTGCTCACCCACTATGACCACGAAGCGGCCCAGAAGCGCCGGGCGCACGGCGAGCGGTTCTGGTGGTACGTCTGCTGCGCCCCGAAGGCCCCGTACTGCACGCTGTTTATCGACCACCCGGCCGTCGAGCTGCGGACCTGGCTCTGGCAGACCTGGCAGCGCGACATCGTGGGCGTGCTGGTCTGGACTGCCACCTACTGGACCTCGCCGGCGGAATTCCCGGATAAGGACCATCCGCAAAACCCCTACAAGGACCCGATGGGCTACCGGTGGCACTACGACAAGCCGGACGTGAAGCAATACTATGGCAACGGCGACGGACGGTTCATCTACCCGCCCGAGTCGGCCGCCGTGCCGGGCAAGTCGGGGCCGGACCCGGTCATCGAGCCGCCCGTCTCCAGCATCCGCTGGGAGATGCTCCGCGAAGGGATCGAGGATTACGAGTATCTTTACATGCTCCGCGATCTGCTGGCCAAGCGGCGGGACGGGCTCCCGGCCGAGCAGGTCAAGAAGTACGAAGCGCTGTTGGAGGTTCCCAAGGAAATTACCAGCGACATGACTACGTTTTCCACCGACCCCGCCCCAATCTACACCCGGCGTGCAGCGGTGGCCCGGGCGATCGAGCAGTTGACCAATTAGATCTACCGTTTAGCCGCCGGGCTTGCCCGGCGCGTTGGGGGGTGTTGATACGAATATCGAATATCGAACAAGGAATGTCGAAGGATGAATTCGGGGGGAAAGAGGGGACAGGTTCAATCTTGTTCGGCACATTAGTTGCTGTGGCGATTAGCGAGTCTTATTCTAGTTGAAATCAGAGACAGGGAAATGATAGCCAGTGA
>JAUWHT010000173.1 GCA_030605745.1 Pirellulales bacterium
CTCCCTTTGGGAGAGGGGCAGAGGGTGAGGGCGGCATGGATCACACCGCAAATAGCGGGGGTTTCTTGCCGAATAACCCTCACCCTAACCCTCTCCCGGAGGGGGAGGGGACTCGCATCGGTAATTTCAAAACACGTTCTAACAGCCTAAACCCCTAACAGCCTAACGATCAGCCGCGGCGGGAGGGTTACACCTTATCGGGGTTTTCCTTGGGGGCTTCGTCTTGGGGGCGCTCCTCCCGCATCTCGTCGAGCGACTTGCGAAGCTGATCGATCCGCCGGTTCATCTGGTCGATCCGTTTTTCTACCCGGCCCTTGCGTGGTTCGGCGGGATGGAACTTCGGGGCCTCTTTGGGATCGGCTCCTGGATGCCCCGGAACGGCCCAATCGGGGATGAAGTCGAACGGTTGAAGCTGACCGGTCGGTCCCGACGGCACATCGCCCAGCATCCGGGCAACGTGCGTGCGGATGTCCTCGGGGAGCTTGTCCAGTTGGTCTTCGGTCACTTCCCATTTCTCGTCGTCCCGCGTGACCACGATCTTTGCCGGCTGGTCGCCCTGCTTGGTGATGGTCACACTCGTGTTAGCGGGCAGGGGCGGATGGACCGCCGCACCGCGGGGCAGGATCAGGCCCGGGCGGATGAACCGGAACCGCATCGAGCCTGCATCCACGTCCACTCTGCCCGGCCGGATCCGCTCGAACCACTCGTACACCTGGTCCCAATCGGCACGGCCGGGTATTGGCCAATAGCCTTCGCCACGGGCTTCCGCCGGACGCTTGGCCGGGGTGACGCTGATCTTCTTCTGCTTGCCGCCGCGAATCAGCTCCAGCGCCAGTGCCTTATCTTTGGCCGCCTCGATGGCTTCGACCAACTCCGGCACACTCCCGAGCGGCTTGCCGCCGGCAGTGACCAGCACGTCGTGCGGCTGCAGACCGGCCTTGGCAGCCGGGCCGTCGGGAACCACGGCTTCGACCACCAGCCCTTGATCCTCCGGCAGACCTAATTGGGCACCTAGCGCACCCGGGGCGGGATAACATTCCACCCCCAGCCAATAGTCGCCCAGCTTAATCGCGTTAATCCCCAAGGCTTTCACACTGACTTTCCCCGGCTGCACGTCCACCTTGATGCCCGGGGCGCCCACGTGAATCCGGGGCCCTTTGGGCGCGTCGTCCTCGCCGACCACCGTCGCCGACAGCAGCCCCAGCACAATACTGCCGATCCAAAAACTCTTGAACATCTCAACCTCCTTTACTGTGAAAAATGGGAACAGCTATTTTTTTGTGGGAGGTGTCGCCGACGGAGTCGCCTCCTACAGCGCCGGACCGCCCACGTAATGCACGTCAACCTGGTCGACCGGCACCACCAGCCGGCGACCGTCTTTCATCCTCAGCGGAAGTAACTCGCGGCGCTGGTGGACCTTGTGGCCGGTCCGCTCCAATGCCCGCAACACGTCGGCGGGCATTGCCGCGGGAACACCCGCCAGCCAATCCTCGTCGATACTGTCGCGCTCGACGGCCGGCAAACGGATCGATTCCGACTTGCCATGCGGTCCCTCCGTCGTAGCAAGAGTCACCATTCGCCACGGACTCTCGGGGGTTTCGCCTTGCAGTAGCACGTCGGGCTGCACGCTTTCAGGCTGCAGGGACTCCTGGGCCGGCTTCGCCACGGCGCCCATGCCGGCGATCGCGTCGATCGGCGGGCGGGCGGGCGGGTTGCCCGGACCCTGCACCCCACGCAACAACAAGCCCAAATACAACGCCACCAAAAAACTGGCCGCCATTGCCAGCAACATCCCGGTGTGCCGGCTAAGTCGGCTGCTGCGGGTGCGATTTTCGCGCTGCAAAAATGGGACTGTCCCCTTCCGAAAGCCAACAATCGGACCGAAGTCCTGCTCCCACGCCTGGGCCTCCAGGAAGGCCAACGCGCAGCACCGCCAACCACTCGGCTCGTCGTCCAGCCCGGCCAGCAACTCGCGATGCTCGCGCTGGCTCAACTCTCCGTCGACCAGCAGGTCGAAGCGTCGATCGTCGTCGCCCGGCGTGTCTTTCTCGGTCGCTTTCATGCGGATACCTCGATCACTTCCATCGCGGCCAGTTCCGTTCGCAGACGCTTCCGCGCTCGGTGCAGCCGCGTCTCGACGGCACTATGGCTGATACCCAAATGTTCGGCCAACTCGTGATAGCTCCAGTCTTCGGTGTACTTCAGCAACAGGATTTCGGCGTCACGTTTCGTTAATCGGGCCAGCGCGGTGCGGACTTGCTGGCGTCGCTCCTCGGCCAACAGCCAGCCGAGCGGGTCCGGATGCCGGGTGTCCTGCTCGGTCGGCCGGAACCGCTGGGCGTAGCGATCAGTCAGCTTCCGCCGCCGGCCCATCTTCCGGCGATACAGCAACGACTGCGTTACTGCCAGCCGGTACAGCCACGGCGCCACCTTGCTCGGGTCGTTAATCGGCGACCGCTGGGCGATCGCCGCCAGCGCTACTTCCTGCATCACATCGTCCACCGCCTGCGGCTCGCCCAATCGGGCGCAAATCACCGTCCGCAGCCAGCGGTCGTGCTCAGCCAGCACGGCCTGCCAGTCGATCTCAGGCACACCTTCGTGGCCTTGCGGCTGTGGGCGAGAGTCAGGTTGCGTCATGACTGTAAGTATTGTTTCCGCGAGGAGTATGAATCTTGCAGTTCAACTGCCGCACCAACAGGTGGCGCGATTTTTGGCATTTTTCCACGCATCAACATCCCCCGCCTAGATTGTACGTCTGAAATTCGACATCCGTAAGTACTTTTCTGACAACCGGTTAGGTTCGTTCGTGCTCGGGGGGTACGGGTCTGAAAACGGGTGAAATTCGGGCCGGTTTTCTCGTCGTAAGTGGTTGCCGGCAAACGACTTGCGAATTGTTCGACAGTGGTTTTACAACAATTCAGTGTGAAACCGGGTAACTTTGCGTCCTAACTTGTTATCTGTAAACGACTTACAAACAGAAATCCCCGCCCAAAATTGATGCCTCCAGGCATACCTTCCCCATGCACGCCACTATGGACGCGTTGCACTTTTGACAGCACAAAGGACTCACGTCGCCGGGCTGTTTTGCTCTTTGATCGTAAGAGCAACGGCGGTCCGGACGCTACGG
>JAUWHT010000299.1 GCA_030605745.1 Pirellulales bacterium
GTCTTGACAGATGTTTCGGCAAAGGCGGATTGCCGAGGGGTAGTTGCCGCAAGTTGGTATTGGGTAGTGACTTATGACCGTCGATGGCGGTCGATGGGAATTGTTGGGCCGGTGAAGCATACGTCCATAAACACCAACAATTCATAAAACCCCGGGAAAACGCCACTTGTGGGTGAATGTACATGCCGTGGAGACCGGCATATACTAGGAGCAGTGTTTCCGTCATCCTACACGCTTACCTTTCGGAGGTCCCAAAATGTGTATTCTGATGATCGCGAATTGGTTGGTCTTGGTTTGTTTTTGCGCGGCAAGCTGTCTGTTTGCGGAGGACCCGACTCCGGTGAAATTCGCCGTGCACCGGGTGGGCACGTACCGGGGCGAGGCCTGCGGCGTGGGCGACTTCAACAATGACGGAAAGCTGGACATCGTTGCCCTGCCCTATCTGTACCTCGCGCCGGGCTTCAAGCCGCAGGAAATCACTACTGTCAAGGGAGAGGTGGACGACCAGGGGAAGGGATACCGCTGGGACTTCATGAACTCTCCGCTGGACGTCGACGGCGACGGTTGGCTGGATGTGGTCACCTGCTCGTGGGACGGGAAGAAGTCGGAGTGGCTGCGCAATCCGGGCACGACCGGCGGCCAGTGGACGCGGAATCTCGTCGAGGAGAACGGGCACTTCGAGCACGGCGACCTGTGGGACGTCGACGGCGACGGGGTGCGCGAGGAGATTCTGCCGGGAGTCACCGGCACTGTCTGGTACGAGGTGGGCACCGGTGCGGACGGAAAGCGCGGGATCATCAAGCACGTGGTTTCCGAAAAGCGGCTCGATTGGGGTGTCGGTTGCGGAGACCTGAACGGTGACGGACGGCCCGACATCCTACGCCCCGACGCCTGGTTCGAGGCACCCGCCGACCCACGCACCGGAAAGTGGACCGAGCATCCCTTGGCGGTCGGGTGCCTGCAAGAGGGCAAGGCCGAGCACACGCCGCAGATCTGGGTCTACGACGTCAACGCCGACGGGCTGAATGATATCGTCACCAGTTCGGCGCACCGCCACGGTATCTTCTGGTACCAGCAGACCCGCAAGGGATCGAAAATCGGCTTCAAGCAGCACGTAATCGACGACTCCTGGACCCAGGCCCACAGCATCACCTTGGCCGACATCGACGGCGACGGCGACCTGGACCTGGCGACCGGAAAACGATTCATGGCGCACAACGGCAAAGACCCGGAGGGAAACCTGCCGCCGGGCGTCTACTGGTACGAGTTGAAACGCGGCCCCACCCCGATCTGGACAAAGCACGTGATTTCGTTTGGTCAAGGGATCGGCTCCGGGATGAACATCCCGGTGGTGGACCTCGACGGGGACGGCGACCTGGACATCGTCGTGACCGGCAAGTGGGGCGGGCCGGTGTGGTTCGAGAACAAGCTGAAGTAGTCAGTGGCCAGTAGTCAGTGGCCAGTGTATAATGTGGGTTGTTGTGCCCAGTTTGTTCCTGCAAGAGGATCTTAGTGGAAGACAGCACCGTCCGTTCGGAGGTGGCTGCTGAAAAGCAGTCCAATCCGGGGCTCAAGCGGGCCCTGGTTGCTGCCCGAACTGCCGATGATAACCGCGGCCGCGACATCGTCGTGCTCGACATGCGCGAGTTGACGGCCATGTTCGACTACTTCGTATTGGCCAGCGGCACCAGCCGGCGGCAGCTTCACGCGATGAGCGAACAGATCGACCACGCCTTGGAGGAAGGGCTGGGTGATCGGCGGCTGGGGATCGAAGGTTACGACGAAAGCCGCTGGATCCTGCTCGATTACGGCGACGTGGTGATCCACCTGTTCGAGCCCGAGACCCGCGAGTACTACGCGCTGGAAGAACTCTGGGGCCAGGCCAAGCGCGTGCCGTTCGAGCCGCGCAGCTCGTGAGAATTATTAAGCATTCAAACTGTAAATGCTAGCATTTGGGAAAACGTGGTATACAGGTGGAAACAAGGGATTGGGGATTAGTGATTGGGGATTAGAGTTGATGCGGAAGACGTGATTCCAATCCCTAATCACCAATCCCTAATCCCTGTCACTACAGTGTTTTTCAAGCAAAACGTCCCGATCCGTTTACAGTTTGAGTTAAGCACATGAACAAGACAATCCTCGCAGCGATTATTTCGTTTTCACTTATCGTTAGTGTACAGGCGGCAGACTGGCCGATGTATCGGGCCGATGCCGCACGAAGCGGCTACACGCCGGAGCAGTTGCCGGACAGTCTTTCGCTCGTGTGGACCTACCGCTCGCCACATCCGCCGATGCCGGCATGGCCGACTCGCAACCGCGAGCGGTTCGATCGTGCTTACCAGCCGGTGATCGCAGGCGGGATGCTCTATTACGGCAGTTCGGCCGACTGCAAGGTGTACGCCCTGGACGCCGCCACGGGCGAAACCCGTTGGACGTTCTTTACCGATAGCCCTGTGCGGTTCGCACCGGTTGCGTGGCAAGATCGTTTGTTCGTGGCAAGCGACGATGGTCACCTGTATTGCCTTGCCGCGACCGACGGCCAACTGCTTTGGAAGCTGCGCGGCGGGCCGAAAGCCGAGATGCTGCTTGGCAACGACCGAATGATTTCACGCTGGCCTGCTCGCGGCGGGCCGGTCGTGGCCGAGGGGGTTCTCTACTTTGGGGCAGGCATCTGGCCGACGGAGGGGATTTTCATCTATGCGATCGATCCGGCCACCGGCAAGGTGCTCTGGTGCAACGACTCGTCCGGCGGGATTGAGATGGACCAGCCGCACCCGACCGCCCGAGCCAAAAGCGGTATTGCTGCCCAGGGACACCTGGCTGTCCATGGCGACGTTCTGTTTATACCCACCGGTCGGGCAGTGCCTGCGATATTCGACCGACATGGAGGTAAACTTCGCTATTTTCACCTCCAGCAGAACCAATTCTCGGGCGGATCGGACGTTGTTGCCATCGACGACCATTTCTTCAACAACGGCGTGATGTTCGCTACAGCAAACGGTGCGAAGCACGGCACTGTCGGAGTCCAAATCACCGCACATCCGGACTTTGTTATCTCCTCGGGAAAGAACCGGATCGTCGCCTTCGACCGTCGAAAGCTGCTGGTCGACAAGGAGGTAACCGATCGGAAGGGCAAGAAGCAGATCGTCAAGGTTCTTGGCCCACCGGTATGGAGCGTTGACCTTCCGCCCGGCGCCTTGGCGCCACCGATCGTTCGCAAGGGGACCGAGCAACCGAGCGACCACCTTATGGGCTCGACGGCGTGGAGCCGTCCAACTTTGTCCGACGCGGCAAGTGCGCTGATAGTTGCGGGTGATAACGTCGTAGCCGGCGGACGGAGCAAGGTGTTGTTGGTTGATGTCCGCTCGCACAAAGCGGTGTGGGACGCGGAGGTGGGCAGCACCGTCTATGATCTGGCAGTGGCCGACGGCCGGCTTTACGCCAGCACGGATCAGGGAACGATCTACTGCTTTGGCGACCACAAAGCCGCGACCGGTGGTCGCGCCGATAAAGCCGATGCCGCCGGTAGTTTAACAGGGTTGGGCGCGACCACCGGTCGCGGCTTTATGGTTCGTTATGAAGCCGCGGCCGAAGAGATCATTCGGCGAACTGGTGTTACCGAAGGATATTGTTTGGATATTGCCTGTGGCGATGGCAGCTTGGCAATGGAATTGGCCCGTCGTACGAAACTTCAAATCTACGCCGTGGAAAAAGACCCGGTCAAGGTGCAAGCCGCCCGACGGATGCTCGATACGGCAGGACTCTACGGCGTGCGCGTGACGGTTCACCAGGCCGATCCGGCCGGCGTGCCGTACCCAAATTACTTCGCCGATCTGATCGTCTCCGGTCGGTCGGTGACCGAAGGTCCGCACGTTGTGCCAAGCAGCGCAATGCAGCGCATGCAATGTCCGTACCGTGGGATCGCGTGCATCGGCAAGCCGGGTGCAATGCAGCAATCGGTCCGCGGTCCGTTGGAAGGAGCCGGCAGTTGGACACACCAGAACACCGACGTTGCCAACACGCTCTGCTCCAGCGACAACATGGTGCACGGCCCACTGGAAATGCTCTGGTTCCGCGACACCGACTTCGTGATGATCAGCCGCCATGGCCGCGGTCCGGCACCGCTGATTGACAAGGGGCGGATGTTTGCCGAAGGACTCCACGGACTCCGGGCAACCAACATCTACAACGGTTGCACCCTCTGGGAATTCCCGCTCGAAGGGGTTCTCCTGCCGTACCACGGCGAAACCCAACTCGGAGCGGCGTGGTGTGGGAGCAACGTCTGCATAAACGACAATCGCGTTTACATACATAATAGAGATGTATGTCTATGCCTCGACGCAGAAGATGGGAAAAAGCTGGCCGAGCTACAGCCTCCTTTACATCCTGATGGGAAACGGGGAATATGGGGATACATCGCTTGCAAAGATGGAACGCTCTTCGGCACCCTGGCCAACGAACAATACCTGGTCAAGTCGTTTTCTCCCAAATGGGATACTAGTCGCTTGTTCACTGAGTCGGTGCTGTTTTTTGCTATGGACGCCCGGACAGGGAAACTCAAGTGGTCCTACACGTCCAAGCATTCCATCCGTCCCAGTGCCATTGCGATCGGCGGCGGGCGCGTGTACCTGATTGACCGGTCGCCTGCGCCGATCGATGAACTCAGCTTCGATGAGGACAAAGCCCACGCGGAAGCACGGCGGCGTGCCACGGCCGGCGGCAAGAGCGAAGAAGAGGAATTTCGTCGGTTGGCCGAACACCAAACCGGCCGGCTGCTTGCCTTGGACGTGGCAACAGGCAAGGTATTGTGGGAAAACGACAAGGAGATCTTCGGCACGATGCTTTCCTTCAGCGCTAAGCACGACGTGCTTGTGATGGGCTACCAGGCACGACATAAACCACATGCGTGGCGAAAATCCGAACTGGGCGATCGGATGGCCGGCATACACCCTGGTGATGGAACGCGGCTATGGGACGTCAATGCAAAGTATCAGTCCCGGCCGATCCTCAACGACCGAACCATTTACGCCCAGCCCGGCGCGTGGGACCTGCTCAGCGGTAAGCAGTTGCCGTTTACGTTTACCCGCTCGTACGGGTGTGGCATCCCGGTCGGTTCGAGGAACATGTTAGTATTCCGCTCCGCCACGCTTGGGTATTTTGATCTGACCGGCACACGATGCACGGAGAACTACGGGGGAATTCGGCCTGGGTGTTGGATTAACGCTATTCCAGCCGGCGGGCTGGTGTTGATGGCCGACGCCGCAAGCTGGTGTACCTGTAGCTACCTGAACCAGGCCACCTGTGCCTTGCAGCCGGTCGAATGACACGCCAAATAGTTGCTCAATTTTCGATTTACAATTCTCAATTTGCAATTTGCAATCCTTCTCGCCAGATGAGTATTCTGCCCGAGTTGAAAGACCGTTTCCGCCGGGCGCTGGCCGGGCTGGCCGATGATCCAGACGAACTTCTCGATCTGATCCGCCGCAGTCAGGACCCCAAGTTCGGCGACTATCAGGCCAACCTGGCCATGCCGCTGGGTAAACGCACCGGCCGGCCGCCACGCGAGGTGGCCCAGCAGATCGTCCGACGGCTCGAAGTGGACGATCTCTGCCACACGCCCGAGATCGCCGGGCCGGGGTTCATTAACCTGCGGGTCAAGGACGAATGGCTGATCGAGAAACTTGCCGACGCTGTGAACGACAACCGGCTCGGCATCCCCATTGTCGAGCGGCCCCGGACCTACGTGATCGACTACTCGGCCCCCAACGTGGCCAAGCCGATGCACGTCGGGCATATCCGCTCGACGGTGATCGGCGACTCGCTCTGCCGGATGCTCCGCTTTCTCGGGCATCGGGTCATAAGCGACAACCACATCGGCGACTGGGGCACCCAGTTCGGAATGATTATCTACGGGTACAAACACTTCCTCGACGAGAAAGCCTACCGGCAGAATCCCGTCGAGGAGTTGGCCCGGCTGTACCGGCTGGTTCGTCAGCTAATGGATGAGGAAGAGACTGCCGCGGAAAAGAATGTCAACACCGCCGTACTGGCCGAGACGGCCAAACTGCACTCCGGCGATAAGGAAAACCTGCAACTGTGGCGGGAGTTCCTGCCGGTATGTGAGCAGGAGATCGACCGGCTGTACGAGCGGTTCGGCATCCGCTTCGATCACACGCTCGGCGAGAGCTTCTACAACGACCAGCTCGGCGCGATCGTCGACGAGTTGCTTGACCGGGAAATCGCCACCGAAAGCGACGGGGCGATCTGCGTGTTCCTCGAAGGGCAAAAGGTGCCGATGCTCGTGCGCAAGCAGGACGGAGCATTCTTGTATGCCACCACCGACCTGGCCACAATCCGCTACCGCATGGAGAACTTACAGCCTGACGCCATCCTTTACGTGGTCGATCATCGCCAGGGTCTGCACTTCGAGCAGCTTTTTGCCGCGGCACGGCTGATGGGCTACCGCGACGTGGAACTACAGCACGTCAGTTTCGGCACCGTGCTGGGCGACGACGGCCGACCCTTCAAAACCCGCCAGGGCGACACCGTGGGCCTGGAAGCACTGCTGGACGAGGCCGTCGCCCGCGCCACCAAGATCGTCCAGCAAAACGACGACGCCAAGCCCGACGGGCCCGAGCTTTCCGCCGAACAAAGGGCCAAAATCGCCGACCGCGTGGGCATCGCCGCCCTGAAATACGCCGACCTCTCGCAAAACCGCCAGAGCGATTATACCTTCAGCTACGACAAAATGCTGGCCATGAACGGCAACACGGCCACCTACATGCAATACGCCTACGCCCGGGTGCGTAGCATTTTTTCCCGTGGAAACGTGGACGTCGATTCGCTACGGGCATCGGGCGCCAAAATCACCCTCGACGCCCCCGCCGAACGCGCCCTGGGCCTGGCC
>JAUWHT010000296.1 GCA_030605745.1 Pirellulales bacterium
CTTTGAAGCCAAAATGGAACCGCCAACAGAGAAGCGCAACTCGTACTGCTTCATGCCCCCCGGAAATCCCGGCCCCCGGCCGCGCCCACATCCTTCAGACACACGAGTAAAACCTCATACTTCGCCCGTGCTGAGTATATCTCCGAATTCACGGTACCAGCCCACCTCCGCTCTTTCCTTGTCAAGAGCGGACCCGTACCACGGCCCCGGCGGCGACCACAGGTCGGGCTGCATGTGGGTCAAGCCGTGGAACTGTATCTCGATGACGCCGGCCTTCATCCCCTTGATTAAGCCACGCTTGGTGGACGGATAATCCTGGAGTGTTCCAAATCCGTCGATGAACTTCCTCTGAAATGACGGCTCCACCCGCCTGAGTTCATCGTTCACGAACCCCGGGCACACATTGATTATGAGGATGGCGTTATGTTTCTCAAGCGGCCGTATCAGGTGCTCATCTATTTGCTGCTCAGTGAGCGTCGGGTAATGCCAATGATCCAGCCAGGCGTTCTGGGCGCTGCCTGGATCGTCAAACTTCATCGTGGCCTTGTTTTCCCAGGTCTTGAATAAACTGTAACCAATAGAGAAGGTTATTGCCCTGCGAAGAATGATGCGGCACTCCTGATATGAGAACAGCCGGTCAATATCACCACCTATCCAGACCGCCCTGGCGCCTGAGGGAAGCTGTCGAACAGTCACCTGGGGGTATTGCCCTTGTTTGACGATGGATTCAGCATCCACCAGCTTGACCTGAACGCTTTTCTTGTTTGCCCCGGGCTCATCGGTGTGATCCAGCGGGTCCCTCAAGCCCTTTGTGATGAAATGCTCGCCCGAGTGATTCAGCTTATCACTGGTCCGCCGGGAGTCGATGTACTCTATTCCCAGCAATTCCTGGATGATCGGTTCCCTGATCCGGTCGGACAGGGCAATAAGGCTAATGCCATGGTCATTTACCGCTTCGCGCAGAACCTGGTAATGCTGGGGCTGAAGTTCGGTTGTCTGGTCGGCGTCCCAAATAATGCATCCCACATTCGGCTTACCGTCCGGCCCGATGAAACGATTTATGTCCATGAACTCCTGATCCAGCCGTACTATGTCAAATGGAATGCCCCAGCTTTTGAACATGATTACCAGGGGCCAAAGTTCGTCACTGCGAGGTGTTACAAGGCAACTCATCGGGTCTTCCCACTGGTCGCCGATCACCAACAACACCTTGTACGGTCTGATGCTGGTGTTGGACGACGTATGAAGCCAGATGTTGCGGTAATACACCTTGTTGCCGTGGCCCTGGAGGTGGATGCCGCGCGGGCCGGGGCCTTCGTCCTTACGGCCGGGGGTGAAGTGGGGCAGTTCAACGTTGTCGTGGATCAGCACGCCGTTCTGCCGGATGGTGATCCGGGCGTTGGCCGTCTTCTTGCCAGCTTCGTACTTCGGCGCGGTGAAGTCGACGTCGTATGTCTGCCAGGTCATCGGCGGCAGGCACATGTTCACCGCCGGATCGTTGATACTGTACAGCCCGCCGCACTCGTTGTCGCGACCCTCCAGGCCAAACGAGTCGAGCACCTGGCACTCGTAGCAATCGTGGAAGTAGATGCCGCTGTTGGACCGGGCCTGCCCTCGAGCCTCCGGCTTCCACGACAGGCGGAACTCCAGGTGCAGCTTGTAACTGTTGTAGTCCGGCTTGGTGGTCACACCGCCGATAATGTGGTTGTCTTTGCTGAGGTGGCTTTGGTCGAAGTCCTCGAACTTGTCGGTGCCGCTGCCGTCAAAGATCACCACGGCGCCGGCCGGCGGCTTGGCGCCCAGGGTGGGACTCTTCCGCTCGGTCCGGGCGAGTTTCAGCGTTTCCTTGCCCCCGCTCTCGACGAAGGTCATCACCCCGCCGGCAATCTTGCCTGACAACTTGTCGCCCTTAAACGTGGTCACGTCGGCTTCGCGCTTGCCATCCATGAAGAGCCGATCGTCGCCGCGTTTCCAGCCGGCGCCGGGCAGCCCGCCCTTGTAAACGACAACACGAAAACTCCCTTTACCCAGGGCGACCACCTGGGCGCCGACTTTGCCGCTGGATCCGTCGGGCAGCACGCCTTCGCCCATGTATTCACCCTGGACGGCGAAATCGGGATCGGCCATGGCCTCGGCCGGATCGGTGATCTCCTTCGACGAGGCCGTGCAAGCCAGCCCACAAGCCATAACAGGCATCAATAAAAAGCCTACTCTTCGGAACATGATGGGTCCTTTCTGAAAAAGCCGATTCGGATTGTCAATTCTAATTATACCTTGCCGAAGGTGTGTTTCGTCAAGAGGGTGGGGCGTTTAGCCGCCGGGCTTGCCCGGCGCGTTCTTTGATCGCCAATTCTCTCGAAGACCAACGCGCCGGGCAAGCCCGATTTTCCGCAGGTTGGTGTAACGGCTAAGTAGAGTAGTTGTTTGATTGGGTTAGAGTCTATCGTTGTAACTTCTGCGCGCCGTGCGCGCATCTTGTACAGTACTTGTTCACCACACTAT
>JAUWHT010000410.1 GCA_030605745.1 Pirellulales bacterium
CTTTGAAGCCAAAATGGAACCGCCAACAGAGAAGCGCAACTCGTACTGCTTCATGCCCCCCGGAAATCCCGGCCCCCGGCCGCGCCCACATCCTTCAGACACACGAGTAAAACCTCATACTTCGCCCGTGCTGAGTATATCAGCTATCAGCTATCAGGTTTCAGCCGCCCGAAGATACTATGTCTCTCAAAAACTAAGCGACAACCACATCTGGGCTTCGCTTGTTTAAGGACTAACTCGCTATTCTTCCCCATCCGGCTGGCCGTTCCCGTCCAGCCAGTCCAACAGCGAACTGACGCTGCCGGTCGCCAGAGCGATACATGTATCGGCGGCGCCGTAATATAGATGGATCGTGTCGCCGTCGTTGCCGACCGTGAAGCCGCAGGGGAAGACGACGTTGCTCACGTCGCCGTCTCGCTCGTACGACTCCTCGGGACCGAAGATCCAGGGCTCGCCGCGAGAGAGACATTTCTCGGGCGATTTAAGATCTAACAGTGCCAGGCCCAAACGGTACAGACAGCCGGCGGGAGTCATCCGCATGCCGTGGTAAACGATGAGCCAGCCGCGATCGGTTTCGATCGGTGGAGACGCAAGTCCGATTTTGCTTGCGTCCCACCAGGCGCCCCGGCGCGCTTGCATGACCACCCGGTGGCTTCCCCAGTGACGTAGATCGGGCGAGTACGAAATCCAGATGTGCGCGCCCTCGCTGATCGAGGACACCGGGCGGTGGATCAGCGCCCAGTTATCACCGATGCGGCGGGGCAACAGCGCGGCATCCTTGTTTTCTGCGGGCATGATCTGCCCGCGCCGCTCGAAGGTCTGGAAGTCTTTCGTCAGGGCAAGCGACACGCTCGGCCCGGATTGCGAGTAGGCGGTGTAGGTGATCGCATATTGTTTCAGCTCGGGCATCCACATAATGCGAGGGTCTTCGATGCCCCAAAGTTCCTCGGGGTGGTTCTTCGGATCGGGCATCAGTGTGGGGTGCGGATCGATTTGCCAGTGATCCAGCCCGTTGGGCGATCGCGCCGCACAGAGGTGCGAAATCCCCCGCCGATCCTCAACCCGACACAACAGCAGCGTCGTGCCGTCCGGCAAGAGCGTGGCACCGGCATTGAAGACGGTATTGCTTGGGTACGGCCAATCCGCGGCCGACAAAATCGGATTGGACGGATGGCGATGAAAAAGCCTCTCGTGCAGACCGTTCAGGGGCGGCATGGTTCGGATGTCCAGGCGAGTAATGTAGGAATCGACCGCGCAATCCACAATTCAAGGGCGGGGAAAGATACACTGCAAATCGAGGCGATGGAAGCCGAATTAGAGAAACTAGGAAACCTGGGCAACCATTTTAGGGGAGTCGGCCTCCTCGCCAACCGGTTTTAGCGACTTTAGGGCCAGAAGTGACCGCAGAAAAGCGAGCGTCGACTCGGCCCCCTGGTTGCGATTGACGCCCTCAGCCCCAAGGCCGTCGCAGCAGCCACCCGTCTCGTAGTCGTACAGCGGTTCGCCCAGATCGTTCTTGCCGAGGAACCAGTTGAAGCAGCGGCGGGCTTCGCTCACCCAATGCTGGTCGCTGGTGGTGTTGTGGGCCTCCAAGCAGGCATCGATCATGGCCTGGGCCTCGATGGGTTGCTGATCGAACGCCGCCTTCTGGCCGCCGCGCTGGAACCATCCGTGGTTGCCCACCGGCGAGAACACCCCGTCGCGCCCCGTCTGCACGCGCAACAGCCACTCAAGTGAGTTCAGGCCCATCTCAATCAGATCACCGCGATTCATCCACTGCCCGCCCAAAAGCAGCGCGTGCGGCAGTTTGCCGTTGGCGTAAGAGAGGCAGTTTTCCGGCCACACCCAATCCTCGTCGTCGCGAACAGTGCCGACGTTTTCTTCGAACATGTCGAACAGTCGCAGGGCCAGGGTCTCGCGAATCCGCCGGACTTCGCTGTCGCCGCCGTAGCGGCGCAGATACGTGTGCACGCCGACCAGGGTAAACGCCCACGCCCGGGGCGATCTGAACTCGATGGTCGGTCGCAACGCCTGTTCGAACAGTTCCGATGCGGCGGCCCGAATGCTTTCCGTGGGACCTAGCGCCACCGCGTAGCCCAGCCCCCAAAGGGCCCGCGAATGACTATCCTCTGAACCAACCTCTTCCAACCACCGATGGTCGTAAGACATGAAGTTGCGAAAACGCTGCTCGCTGCGGTCATAGGCATAGTCGAGAAAACTCAGGTACGTGCGAATCAAGCGGACCAAATCGGGGTCCTTGGTAACCCGGTGGGCTTCCAGCACGACGATCAGCGCCCGCGCGTTGTCGTCGGTGCAATAGCCATGGCTGCGGATGGGGATCGTATAGCGGGCGTGCTGCAACATGCCGGTACTGTCGGTCATCGTTTTCAGGTAGTCCAGCTTCAGTTCCGGCACGGCGTGTCGCAGCGCCGAGGTCTGCACCGTACGCTTCGGCAAAGGCTTGGGATGATGTGCCCGCTCGGCGAGCACCTCGTGGCAGAGTTGAACATAGCCGCGGGCCACCGACTTCCAGACCATGTCTCGCGTGAACAGATACGCGTTCTTGCGCATCTTTTGGTTTTCCGTTTCGTGCTCTAAGAGCCAGGAAACCGCCTCCGCGACGGCCGGCCCGTCGCGAAAAGGCACCAGGCGGCCACGGTCCTCGGCCAGCAGTTCCTGGGCGTAACTGTAAGGCGTGGAAACCACCGCCTTGCCGGCACCCAGCGCGTAGGCCAACGTGCCCGAGACGATCTGCTGCTGGCCCAGGTAGGGCGTTAGATAGATGTCGGCGGCGCAGAGGAACTCGCACAACTCTTCCAGTTCGACGTACCGGTCCGTGAACATCACGTGATCCAGCACTCCCAAATCTTCTGCTTGCCGGTGCAGCCGGTGCCGGTACTGCTCGCCGTTTTCCCTTTTGACGTTTGGGTGGGTTGCCCCTAATACGATATATGCAACTTCGGGGTGACGCTCGATGATCTGCGGCAGGGCCTCGATCACGTACTCAATCCCCTTGCTGGGCGAGAGCAGGCCGAATGTTAACATCACTTTGCGGCCCGCCACGCCGAACTGGTCCTTGTAAAAGCCCGGGTCGACAAACGGTAGATCGGGGATCCCATGCGGGATAACGGCGATCTTGGAGCCGGGAATGCCGTACTTGTCGCAGAGGATTTCTTTTCCCTTCTGGGCCATCACCACCAACCGGTCGCTCAGCCGGACCAGCTCCTCGAACACTTCCCGCCGCTGAGATGAAGGATTTTCCAGCACCGTATGCAGCGTGGTGATGATCGGCATACGGCTGGCCCCCATCAGCGTCAACAGGTGCTCGCCCTCCTCCCCGCCGAAGATGCCGAACTCGTGCTGCACCAGCATCACGTCTACACAGCGAATGTTCAGAAAGTCGGCCGCCCGCGTGTAATCGGAAATGTCTTCCTCAAGGATTTCAAACCGCACGCGGCCGTCGTAGCCGTGGCCCTCGGGGATGTCGTTGATCGCGACCACCTGACAACCGTCCGATGAAGCCAGTTCGTGGGAAATGGCCTCGCAAAGATCGCAACTGAAGGTTGCGATGCCGCAACGGCGCGGTGGGTAGGTTCCGACACAAGCAAGTCGCAGGTTCTTAAAGGTAATCATGGGTAGGCTGGCTTTATCGCAATACCATCAACTTACAGACCTCGAGGTGGATCTGCAAGTACCCCCTTCCTGTTGGGGGCCGATACCAGGGGGCAAAAGATGTCAGGAACCTTTTCTTGACTACACCTGACACCCAGCCCTGGCCGTAATCTCCAGCATCGACTGGAAGAACCGCTAGCAGCACCACAAAACACACACTACAATCTAAGGGATCGATCCCTTTACACTCACCATTCCACCATCCGCCCCTGAGGGCGGCCAAAGAAAAAAAGGTTCTTCCGGTTTTAGGTGCAAACTGCTGAAAACGGGGCGAGCCAGGGTGGCACGTCC
>JAUWHT010000272.1 GCA_030605745.1 Pirellulales bacterium
CTTTGAAGCCAAAATGGAACCGCCAACAGAGAAGCGCAACTCGTACTGCTTCATGCCCCCCGGAAATCCCGGCCCCCGGCCGCGCCCACATCCTTCAGACACACGAGTAAAACCTCATACTTCGCCCGTGCTGAGTATAGCTTGGGATTCGGTGCCCGGGGCCCACGAATCCTCCCTTTTTCCCCTCTTGCACCACCGTTCCGAGAACAATATCATGAGGTTTGTGGTATGCTTTTGTTGCCGGAATAGCCGGCGGCTAACAGCCGCCGGGGGATCCGCGGGACGTTGTCCCCCGGCTATTTAGTTGCCTGCGGGACGTTGTCCCCCGTCTATATTTTGAGAGATCAACGACTATGACCATGGACAAAAGCCTGCGGGTGCGGCAGGGGCTGGTCCGCAGCCGAAGCGTGCTTACACGGGGCGAACGACTCGAACGCCTAAAGGCGGCCGACCGCTGGCAACAGGGCGACAGCCCATTCGGCCTGCCGAAGGTGCGGGTGTACAAGCTCACGATCAAGAAGAAAAAGAAGAAGAAGGCCGAAGAGGAAACAGAATCGACTGAAGGAGCGGCCGCCGGCGAAGAGAAGAAAACCTGATCGGTGTCGCCGATGCACGTTTGCCTGGAATACGGTCGGACCGGGCTGGAAGTGGAGCTGCCCGAGAGACACGTGGTCAAGTGCCTTCAGTACCGGCCGGCCGAGCCGCTTTCGGAGCCGGAAGCTGCTGTCACCGAACGTCTGTCACGGCCCACCGGCACCGAGCCGCTGGGCCGTTTGGCCCGGGGTCGTCGCGACGCCTGCGTGGTCATATGCGACGTTACCCGGCCGGTCCCTAACCAGATCATTCTGCCGCCGATCCTCAGCACGCTGGAAGCAAACGGCATCCCGCGCGAGAAGATCCTGATCCTCGTGGCCACCGGAATGCACCGGCCCAACCTGGGCGACGAGTTGAGGGAGATGGTCGGCCCGGCGGTCTTCGACAATTATCGCATCGAGAACCACCACGGCCGGGAACTTTTCGAGCACACCTATCTGGGTGAAAGTCCGCGCGGCGTGCCCGTGTGGATCGATTCGCGGTACGTCGAGGCCGAGTTGAAGATCACCACGGGGCTGATCGAACCGCATTTTATGGCCGGTTTTTCCGGCGGGCGGAAGCTGATCTGCCCGGGTCTCGCCGCTCTGGAAACAATCAAGGTCTGGCACGGCCCGGAGTTCCTCGAACACCCCAAGGCCTGCAACGGCTGCCTCGACGGCAACCCGGTCCACGAGGAGAACACCGCGATCGGGCGGATGGCGGGCTGCGACTTCATCGTCAACGTGGTAATCGACGCTGCGCGGCGGATTCTTTGCGTGGTGGCCGGCGAGATGCAGGCCGCGCTTTACCAGGGCGTCGAGTTCGCCCGACGCCTGGTCACCGACACACTGCCCGAGCCGGTCGATATCGTGGTGACCACCTCGGCCGGCTACCCGCTTGACACGACCTACTACCAGTCGGTTAAGGGGATGGTGGGCGCGCTGCCGATCATCAAGCCGGGCGGGACGATCATCCTGGCCGCCGGCATGAGCGAAGGTGTCGGCAGCGAAGATTTCCAGCGGCTGTTCGACGAGAACCCGACGCTGGACGGGTTCATGGATCGCATCCAGAACACCGACTACTTCGTGATGGACCAGTGGCAGCTCGAGGAGTTGGCCAAGGTCCGCCGCAAGGCCAAGGTCAAGGTAGTGACCGACGGGCTGCCGGCCGAAACGCTCAACCGGCTGTTCGTCGAGTCGGCCCCCAGTGTCGAAGCGGCCGTCGCCGACGCATTGGCCGAGCACGGCCGGCGGGCCACCATCGCCGTAATCCCCAAGGGCCCATACGTGCTGGCGGAACTGGGGTGAGGGTCGCGGCTTTATGGTTTCCGCTTCGGTCGGTAGATGTCGGTGGCGGTGCCGAGATGGACTTCCGCCGCGGCGCCCAGGGTTTCGGTAAGCGTAGGATGGGGATGGATCGAGTCGGTCAGGTCGTGGACCTCGGCGCCCATCTCCAGCGCGAGCACGGCTTCGCCGATGAGTTCTCCCGCTCCGGCCCCGACGATACCGCAGCCGATCAGCCGATCGGTTGCCGGATCGATCAGCCACTTGGTCATCCCGTCGGTGCGTCCGACGGCGTGGGCCCGACCGCTGGCGACCCAGGGGAATCGGGTGATCTGGACCGGGCGGCCTTGCCGTTTGGCCTCGGTTTCGGTCAGGCCGGCCCAGGCGATCTCCGGATCGGTAAACACGACGGCCGGAATCGCCATCGGCTCGAACGCGGCCGGCTTGCCGCAGAGCGCCATCACGGCGACCTTGCCCTGATGGGCCGCCTTGTGGGCAAGCATCGGCCCGCCGGCCACGTCGCCGACGGCCAGGATTTGCGGATCGGTCGTCCGCTGCCGGTTGTCGACCAGCACGAACCCGGCAGGGCTCATCTGCACCTTCGTGTTTTCCAGCCCCAAGCCGGCGCTGTTCGGCCGCCGCCCGACCGCTACCAGCACGCGGCTGAACCGCTGGGCCTTCTCGCCCAGCTCGCGCTGGAACTCGAAGGCAACTTCGATCGAACGCTTCTTGTCTTCCAGGGCAACCACTTTTGTGCTGAGGTGAATAGCCTGGAACTGCTCTTCGAGTTTCTTTTGCAAGGGTCTGACCAGGTCGCGGTCGGCGCCGGGCAACAGGCCGCCGGTCAGTTCGACCACCGACACGCTGCTTCCCAGCGCGGCATAGATCGTGCCGATCTCCAGCCCGATGTACCCGCCGCCGACTACCAGCAGCGACTTGGGCACGTCGCGCAACTCCAGCGCGCCGGAAGAATCCATTACGCGATTGGTCGGAAGGTCGAGTGCGGCAGTCCGGACGGGGCTGGAACCAGTGGCAAGAATGCAGTGCTCGAAGCGAATCTGGTCGTCGTCCAGCAGCGCGCCGTCGACCTGGTCGAGCTTTAACGTCTGCGAATTCTCAAATCTCGCCCGGGCTTGGATCACCGGGACCTTGCGCTTGATGCTGAGTTGCGTCAACCCGGCGGCCAGCGTGCGGACGAGCTTTTCCTTTCGCGCCCGCACGGCGTCCAGGTCGACTGCCGGATCTGGAAAGGTCACGCCCCAGTCGGCAAGCTGCTTTGCTTCGGTCATCGCCTTGGCGACGTGCAGCAGCGCCTTCGAGGGGATACATCCACGCAGCAGGCAGACGCCGCCCAACTCGGGTTCGAGATCGACCAGGACGACATCCATTCCCAGGTCGGCGGCGAGGAACGCGGCCGCATATCCGCCCGGCCCGCCGCCGATTACAGCTAGTTGTGTGTCCATGTCCCCCTTTCGCTATTCTTGAAACACTGCTTGACAATAGCCGGGACGCAACGCGTCGCGGGGACACGCCCGCGGGACGTTGTCCCCCGGCTATTGTCGCGAATTGCCGGGTGTCGCAACCTGATCAAGGTTTCCCGAACAGCGGCTTTAGCCTTTCGATATTCTCCTGCATGACCTCCGGATAATCGCCCTGCTGTGGCACGTTGCCGCAGTGGTAGAAGACCACGCAGTCGATGCCGTGCTGTTTGAGTTTCTCGACGATCTTGGCCGTGGGCGGGGCCTCCCAGATCATCCACTTGGCCGGGTGCTCCTTCAGAATCCGGTCGAGTTCGTTCCACTGATCTTCGTCCGGCATTACGTCCGGCTCCCAGCGAACGCTTTTGAGTTTCCAGCCGCAGTGCCGGGCAAGGTAGTTGTAGACCGGATGCGAGGCCACCAGCGGCTGGTCCTCGTAAGCGGACGTTGCGTCCTTGAGGCTGGCATCCAACGCCTGTAAATCCTCCTCCAACGCCTTGAAGTTCTGCTCGAACTCGGCCGCGTGTTCCGGCATTAGCCCGCATAGGGCGTCCAGCGCCGCCTTAGCCTGGATCGCCGCCTGCTGGGGATCGAGCCATGTATTGAAGTCGGTGCCAGCATGGGTATGTTCACCTCCCGGGCCATGACTGTGCGTCACAGCGTCTTCGATCACAATGTACTTGTCTTTGAAGCCCTGCGAGGTATCGACCATTTTGGACTCGGGCAGCGTGACCTTTTCGGTCCACTTGGCATAGCTTGCGCCGTTGAGCAGGATCAGATCGGCCTGTTGATAAGCCTCGATGGTCCGTGCATCCGGCATCCAGAACGCCGGGTCGTCGTCGGCCGGGGCGGGAAACACGACTTTGACCCTCTCGCCGGCGATCCGCTGGGCGAAATACATCAGCGGATAGTTGACGACATAGACGGATTTTTTGCCCGCTGGGGCCCCGGCTTCCTTGCACGAAACCTGGAACGCCAGCAGAAGCAGACCGCATGACAGTAAGACCGCGGCAGTGACTACGTGCAACCTTTTCATCATCAACATCTCCTTCAACTCATCAGAAGTCCGTTTAGCCGCCAGGCTTGCCCGGCGCGTTGGCGTTCGAGCGAATCAGTGATCCAAGAACGCGCCGGGCAAGCCCGGCCGCTAAACAATCCGTAGCAACGCCGTCTTTCCCGCAAGACCGGTTTCACATTGCTGGCTGCCGCTCAAATGTGGACCACTTTGATCCCGGCCAGCGCACAATAGGCCCTAAACTGCCGATCTAGCTTGCCGTAGATGAACAATTGGTGAAAGCCCTTGCAGTCGCGCGAGTCGGCCACGTCGTCCATCTCCAACTCGACCGAGGTACGGCACCCGCCCGATGGCGGTGTGTCGATGTTGGCCACCACGCGACCGGTGCCCAGGATGATGCTTCCCGGGCCCTGGAACTTCATCACAGTCACCTCCTGGCCGATCCGCCAGAGCACCTGGGTGGCACAACCCTTGTCGGGCTCGGAGTGGGTGCGGAGGATGAACGGTTCATGTGGCTTGTCGGGCCCGTCCAGTTTGGTCGGACACGAGCAGTGCGCGCCCATCAGCGTGTTATTGACCGTGTTGGGCGCCGGGTCCTGCATAAAGCCGGGCCGCCTGTTGAGCAACGCATTCAGCCGCATCGAAATGGCCGCGTTCCAGTCGGCCTCACAGGCGGCCGGGATCAGTTCATCGTTGAGCTTCGACCAGGCCAGGCACGGACCGCAAGGAACCGTGTGGTGCCGGACCATCGGCAGGCAATTCACCGAGATACCCTGGCAATTCTCCGCGGCCATGACCTTTCGGGCGATCATGTAAGCCCTAGCTGCGTTAAGAATATCCTTTGGCTTCGGTTCGACGATCTTTTTGGCTTCCTTGGTGTAGTAATCGGCAATAGCTCGCACCTCGTCGGTGGTTTCGACTTCCTTCCAGCCGTCGAGCCATCGCTGCTCCGGAATGTAGTGCAGCGTGGTGCCGATCGTCTCCAGCAGCTTATCCTCCGTCTTGTTGCCGCGGACGATACACAGCCGCGTATCTTTCATCTCCTGCATGGTCTTGAACATCCGCACGGCCTGGGCCAGCCAGCCGACCTCCTGTGTGGCGGCCACGAAGCACTTCGGGGCGTTGCGAGTCGGGCCCAGATGCCCCGTGAACGACGTACCCATCGGGCTGAAGACGACGGTGGGCAACTGGCCGCGCTTCTCGACGAACATGTTTACCAGCGGCCAGCAAGGCATGCACATGATGGTGACGATCACCCCGTCGGGCGGCGACTGCTTGCACTGTTCGAGTAACGCATTGACCGACGCCTCGTTGGGCAACGGCTCCGACTGGACCTCGATCTGTACACCCAACTCCTTGGCGGCGTCGGTGAGCACCTTGGTGTAGTCGGCCTGGTGCGCCGCAGCGTCGTAGGCCATGCCCGGCCAGGTCATATGAAACGCTGCCTGATCTTTCGGCCTGAGGAACACCGCGCGGACCACCGGCTTCTTGGCCGGCTTGCTCTGCTGGGCAAACAACGATGAGGCGAAGTCAAACAATCCCATCTTCAGCGCCAGTGCGGAAGCGCCCATCGAGGCCACAAAGTCGCGGCGGCCCATCGTCATCGGACAACGGCTGCCGCATTCTCGGTTCGTGTATTGCATGGCGAATCTCCCTTGTGTTGTGCCGGTTCGGCTTGGGCTATTGAGTCTTGGGTTGACAATTTCCGGTAAGCTCAAACTTTTCACACATCCAAACGCCCCGGGACTGTGGTCCCGGGGGATTGCGGCGGTTAATCTTTCCCCCCGGGACCGCAGTCCCGGGGCGTTTAGATTTCCGTTGTTCGCACCTCCGATAATGTCAACCTGAGATTCAATAAACGGAAACTCCGACTAACGGACTAACGCCGGATACTACATTCGCCAGTATATCGCTTCCCTAACCGGTTGTCAAACGGGTAACCGCTGCGCGCGCAACACCAGTCTGGCCATCTCGGGGGGACAGTTCAGGCGGACTGGCAATCTGCCGGAGACGCCGCGGGTGACGTGCATGATGGTGGGCGGGGCGTAGAATATGCCCGAAGAATATTTCACCCCCACGCGGCTGGGTGTCAGGATTGCACCGATCAACGGAAAACGAATCTGACCACCGTGCGTGTGACCAGCCAACAGCAGGTCGGCATCGTGGGCCTGGGCCCAATCGAGTTGATCGGGGCTGTGCGAGAGGACAATTCGCAGGGGCCCGCCGCCGGGCGTGCGCTGTGGACAGCGGGTCATGTCGGCCGCCGGCGCCAGCCACGGCAGCTCATTGCCGGCCAGTACCACCGGCTCGCCCAGGATATCGATCTTCATCCAGCGGCCGCCCAGGTCTACCAGCCCGCTGTCGGTTAATGCCTTGCGCAGCCGATCGGTATCGATGCGGATATCATGGTTGCCCAACACGAAGTACACGCCGTAGCGGCCGGAGAGCCGGCCCAGCGTGTCTGGGATCCAGTCGATGCAGTCGGAGTGGTCAACCAGGTCGCCGGTGATTGCCACCAAGTCGGGTTGGATTTCGTTGGCCCGGCGGACCACTTCCTGGAAATACCCCTTGCCAACCCGGCCGGTGAAGTGGAAGTCTGAGAAGTGCACGATCGACAGCCCATCCAAGGCGGGCGCCAGCCGCGGCACGTCGATCATTCGTTCGGTCAGGTCCAACTGCAACGACTCGTTGCCCGGCAGGTGGACCAGGAAATGATGTGAGTGTTCCTCCGAAGCCGGTGCCGCGCGGTCCCGGGCCAGTTCGACGCTCCGGGTGCGCTGGAAGCGGAGCACGTGCGGGGGCCGCCGCAATACGCCCCGCCAGATCCACCACCCGATGCCCAACCCCGCAGCGACCCAGCAGGTCCCCAGGTAGAGCATCGCCGCACGGGGAACCGTCAGACCGTGGAAGCCGGCCAAGCTGCCCAACCCGGCCGGCAGCAGCCACCACCCAAACCACAACGGCACCAGCACCAGGCACGCAAGACAGAGCAGCGAAAGCAGGCAGTTTGCCCAGCGCGGTACCACCACGCCATGGATGCGGTTCAGCAGCGCCACCCATAGCAGCGCGTGGCCGAGCAGTGCCAACAGTAGCAGGGGGATGTGCATGGGGGGGAGGGATAAAGGATGAAGGATGAAGGATGAAGGATGAAGGAGGAAGGAAGAAGGAGCGGTGGCAAACCCGCAAGCTTTTCGTCATTCATCCTTCATCCTTCATCCTTCATCCTTCCCCCTTCCCCACCTATGATCTGCTCGACCGTAGTGAGAAGTTGGTCCAGGCGGAACGGCTTGTAGAGGACCGCTTGCAGGCCGGCCTGGCGGGCCTTGACGATCGAGTGGCCCGGATCGTGGCCGAAACCGGTCATCAGCACCAGCGGCACCGGGTCGATGATCTCTTGGAGCTTGAGCATGAACTCGTAGCCGGTCATGTCGGGCAGCCGGATGTCGGCGATCAGCACGTCGTATCCGCCGTCGGTCACACCGCGGACCATGTAGATCGCCTCGGCGCCGTAGTGGGCCGTCTCGACCACGCAGCCGTAGCGTTCCAGCAGTGCGTGGGCGGCGCTGCGGACGCTCTCGTCGGCATCGGCCACCAGAATCCGCCGACCCCGCAAGGCGGGACGCTCCTCGATCTTTAGCGCCTGTGGATGGGCTTGGGCCGGGGCCATCTTCTGGCCGACGTTCTGGATCACCTGCTTGATGTCCCGCGCGTTGCGGAGGATGTGCTGCAGCCGCTGGACCACTTCCGGCTCGTGGCCAATGTATCGCTCCATCACGTTAACCGCCTCGTTGAGAATCTCGTCGACCGGCAGGGCCACGGCACTGTGGATCGCCTCGCAACTCTCGGCCGCGGTGCCGGCCTTCTCGGCCACGAGCAACTCCAGCGTGTTCAGGGCCATGGCCACGTCGCGACCGAAGATCTCCAGGAACTGCAAGTCGCTTTCGCTGAAGGCCCTCGGTTCCGGGCTCTCCACGTTGAAGGTGCCAATCACCTCGTCGTGCAAGACCAGCGGCACGGTCAGCGAACTTTTGGCGTCGCGGGCGCCTGCCAGGTAGAGCGGGTCCTCGGTAGTATCCTCGCAGAGGTAGCTCTTCCCGGTGGCCGCCACGAACCCGGTCACGCCGTTGTTTTGCGGCTGTGCATACATTTCCCGATCGGCCGCCTCCGGCTCCATGCCCTCCGAGAGCAGCGGCTCCAGCCGGTTGGTCTTCTGATCCAGCAGCCGGATCTCGACCACGTGGAAGTTCAGCAGGTCCTTCGTGTGATGGAGGATGTTGACCTTCAGCAGTTCGATCCGCTCGCTGACCGTCATTTGGAACAACTCGTCCGGCGTCAAGTCGGCCAGTTCTATGCCGGCCTGGTGGATGGAGGCCAGCTTCTGCTGCTGCTGCATTTCGCCGGTGACGTCGCGGACGGTGACGATCAGGTGCCGCGGCGGGCTGCCCACCTCGCGGACAGGGGCCGCGTGAATGTGAAAGTAGCGATTGTCGGCGCCTCGCAAGGTGGACATGGTCCCCTGGGCGGTGGCCAGGGCGGTGTGGAACGGGCAGAAGTCGGGCCCCAGTATCTCCGGGCTGCCCAGCACCGTGTAGAAGTTCATACCCTCTACCGATTCCAGACCGCTCCACTCGCACAGCCGGCGGTTGCCCCACTGGATCGTGTTCTCGCTGTCCAGCAGCACGACCCCGTCGGCCATCCCGTCGAGAATCTGCTCGTTCTGAAGCAGCCTGCCGATCTCGAGGGCTTCCTGGAGGTACTCGGAGGTCACGTAGACGGCCGCAAATCTCTCGCGACCCAACAAGGCCAAGGCTCGCATGGGGTTCTGAACCACTACCACCTGATGCGAGTCGACCGCCTGGGACAACGTCTCCTCGACGTTCTCTCGTGAGTCGCAAACCAGCAGGATCTTGGGCTTCACCAACAAATTGATTCCCCGCCGTCTGCGGATCCAAGCTACCGGCGCCCCACTAAGTTCAAGTTTTGCACATTTTCGGGCTCGAAATGTAGCTGAAATGGTATCGGCCTCCAGGCCAATTTGGGATAGCATGTGATTCAACCGTCACAAAACATTCCCGCAGGCAAGGAGGCCGACCCATGCAGCTTACTA
>JAUWHT010000357.1 GCA_030605745.1 Pirellulales bacterium
CTACCGCACGGCGGGCACGGCGGTGGCCCTGATCGGAATGGCACTGAAGGTAACGGCCTTGTGCCTGGTGTGGCCGCAGCCGCTGGGAATCATGGTAGTCGGCGGGTTGAACTTTGCGGGGCTGATGTTTGTCGCTTTCCGCTACCGGTTCCCGATCGCTCATGCCCCGGCCATGGCCTGCCTGGCCCTGGCATATCTGACCGGGTTCCATGTGGCTTACAGTGACCTGCCGCTTATTTCGGGCGCAGAGGGCTTGGGCTTGCGGATGCTGAAGTTGACCATCAGCGCCCCGAGCGGCACGGCATTGGCCGGCCTGTTTGTAGTGCTGGCCGGGATTTCCGAATTGCTTGCCCGACGCGGCCGCCGCCGGCACGCCGTAATGTACGCCGGCGGCGCCGGTATCGCAGCGGTGGTAGGCTTGATGATGGTCACGGCGCACGGAATACACGGTAGCAGTGCCGACGCGATTCGCGCCGCGGTGTTCTATGCCGGCTACGGTGCCGTCAGCCTGTTGTTTGCGGCCCGGTGGCGCAGGGCCGAATTGAGCTACCTTGGTCTGAGCCTGGCGGTGGTGGCCACAATGTGGGCCCTGTGGGCCCACACGGAGCGTGTCGGGCCGCTTTGGGCCATGGTGTTCGGGGCCGAGGCCCTGGCGATGGGGCTGATTGCCGCCGTCTTATCCCGTTGCTTCAGGCACGAACCCGGTGCAGTGTGCGACCCTGCCCAGCAGGCCTCGCAGTTCGGCAGGCTGATTGATCTCTATCGAATCCCGCTGGTGCACCTGGCCGAGATTCTCGCCCCGGCGGCAGCGGCGCTTGCCCTTGCGTGCGAGCTGTTTGAACTGCGAGATCCGGGCGTTGAGCATCTCAACTGGATTGCCCTGGTGGCCGCGGCCGCTGCGGTGACGATCTTGTTGTGGGACCGGTCGTCGCGGTTCGCGCTTGCCGGGCTGTACTTCATCGGCCTTTCGGCCCTCGGCATGCAGCTTTGCGTCCGCGAGCTTTCCCTGCGCGAGTTCTGGTGGCGAGTAACGTGCGATTCAGCCGGTTTCGTGTTGGTGGCGGCCGTGCTGGGCTGGTTGCTGCCGCGGGCCGGGCCGCTGTGGCGGGCGCTGAAGGTCCCCGACCGCGACCGGCCGTGGCCGGTCGGCTGGTTCATGCACGCTCAGGCAATCCTTATTGTCCTGGGCGTGGTGCTGGCCGCGTGGGTCTCGATCGATTTCCAGTTCGACGGCGTGGGCGATCGGGTGGCGCTGTTCGGGCTCTCGGGCCGCCTGGCCGGCTGCCCCGGCGCGCTGATGCTGCTGGGCGCGGCGATCGTCATGGCCTGGCAGACCAAGAGACTATCCGAAGATCGTGTGCCACTGCTTGCTGGCAAGCAGTGCTGGCAATATGCAGCCTTGGGGCTGGCCGTGTTGCTGAACAGTTGCCTGGGCTGGGCCGGGCTGGATCCGACCGCCGGCACACCGACCGGCGACGCACCCTGGCTGCATCGAAGCGTCCACTTGATGGTCGCTGCCGCCATGATCACCTTGTTATCCGGCCTCGGCCTGGGAGTGGTCTTGCCGAAGAAAAGCGACTGGATCGCCGCCGGTCGGCGAATGGTGCCGGCGTTGGGCTCCCTGGCACTTTTCGTGTTGGTCCTTGTGTTGGTGCAGGAAGGACTGCTGTTCGACCCGATAGACGGCACGCCGATGACCAACTCGGCAGTGGTGATCGTGCTGGTCGCCCTGGCCGGATTGGTCGTGGCCTCTCTGGGCTTCGCTCTCCGGGCAGATTGGGACCCGTTGCGTTTGAGCGATCGCGGCCGGACCGCCTATGTCTACGCGGCAGAGGTTCTCGGCGTGCTGACGGGCCTGCATCTATGGTTCACCGTGCCCGAGTTGTTCCGCCTGGGGATCTTCGAGAAATACTGGATGCTGATTGTGATGGCGGTGGCGTTTTGCGTAGCTGGCCTGAGCGAGCTGTTCGGTCGCCGCAAGATGCCCGTCTTGAGCGAACCGTTCGAGCGGACCGCCCTGCTGCTGCCGCTGGCGCCGGCCGTGGGGTTTTGGTTCGCACATGCTCCGCAGTCGGCCCTCGGATTGCTCGGCCGCACGCCCATGCTGTGGCTGTTGATGGGACTGTTCTACGGCATCATGGCAGTAAGCAAGCGGTCGGTCGGCTGCGCGGTGCTGGCGGTGCTGACTCTAAACACGGGACTCTGGGTGGCGCTGCACCGTTTCGGCCCTTCGTTCTTCGAGCACCCGCAGCTCTGGCTGATCCCCGTCGCCCTGGTCGTCCTGGTGGCCGAGTACCTCAACCACCACCGGCTGGACGAAACCCAAAGCACGGCAATGCGCTACATTGCACTGGCAGTAATCTACATCTCATCCACGGCCGACATGTTCATTGCGGGCGTTGGCGAGGATTGGAAGTTGCCGCTGGTGCTGATGCTCTTGTCGGTGGCCGGTGTGCTGGCGGGGATCATGTTGCGGGTACGCTCGTTCCTGCTGCTGGGCGTCACCTTCCTGGTGCTGGATATGATTACGATCATCCGCTACGCGGCGGTCGACCTGGGGCACAAATGGATCCTGTACGTCTGCGGTATCGCGCTGGGCGCCGCGATCATCTGCCTGTTCGCCTTCTTCGAGAAACGCCGCAACGACGTGCTGGCGGCCGTGGAACGGTTCAAGCGGTGGGAGGGATGAAGGATGAAGGATGAAGGATGAATGCAGAATGATGAATGATAGCGTGGTGCCGCTTGCGGCTGAACACATCCCCAATTTGAAAGGAGCAAATCATGGGTAACTCGCGATGTATCGGTCTGGCAAAGGTGGTTTCGGTTGTCGGTTTTCTGGTGTTGCTCTGTAGCACGTATTTTCTGCGGAGCGAGGTGCTCACCCTCAACGCGATCAGGTTCTCGGCGGACGAGACCCGGGCAAAGTACGACTTGCAACGACTCAAGAAAGACTACCCGCACGAGGTGGAGCGGCACGAGGTGGCCGTGAAGAACTACGAGTTGCAGATGAAGTACTATCAGGAGATGTTAGGGCTTTACAACACCGACTACGATGTCTACGTGAAGCGGATCAAGGACGAATACAGGCCGCCGAAGTTGCCCAACAGGCCACAGCCGCCCCGTCCTCCGGAGTACACGCAAAAGCTCTCCGAAATCGACGCCAACTTCCGCGCTCAGAAACACCACTACTTCCAGGTTACCAGCGTGCTGAACTGGGTGGCCATGGGCGCCGCGATCTGTTTGGTGGGCGGGCTGTTGTACCTGATCATGCTCGATACGGTGGGCGGCCGGTTGATTTACCTGGCCACGCTGCTGCTGAGCTTCGTGTTCATGATCGGCCCGTCGTTCCACTCGATCATCAGCGCAGTCGTAGGGTTCCTGAAGGCGCCGGGGGTGTACTGAACCTGAGTGCCGCTCGTACCGCCGGCGTCCCGCCGGCACAACATGGCCGGCGAGACGCCGGCGTTACAATAGCTGCTCGACGAACTTTCGGGCTTTTTTGGCTTCCGCGAGGGTTGCCGCGCGGTCGCCGGGGGTGAGGGTCTCGATTATCAGCGGGCCGGCGGTGAAGCCGCCCTTCTTCAGGACCGCCATCACCCGGGGAAAGTCAACCCGGCCCGTGCCGGGTGTAAGTTCTACGTCCTTGGGATGCTTGTAGTCCTTCACACACATCCCGGTCACCAGTCCGTCGACCGTGGCAGCATCTTCCACCGGATCGAGCTTTCCGTCGGAGCAGTAGTAGATATTTCCCGGGTCGTACCAGAGGGTGAAGTTTTTGTGGCCGACCCGTTCGATGGCCTTGCGGCACTGGGGTCCGGTGGCATTGAGTCCGCCGTGTGGTTTCAGCGCGATGCCCAGGTGTTTTTCGGCCGCGTAGTCGCAGCACTCGGCAATGACCTTGTAGTAGTCGTTGTAGAGTTTGGGGGTTGCAATGCCTGCGACCAGCAGCGAGGTGGCCCCGGCTGCGGCGCAGTTGTCGATCAGCCTTTTCAGACCTGCGATCCCGGCCTCAAGCGATTCTTGTTCTGGAAAGCGGCCGCCGTAGAGCGACGCAATCGCCAGGCCCCGCTTCTTGGCCTCCAGACCGACCTGGTGTGCTTCCTCGGGCGTGGTGACGACGGAGATCACCAGCCTGGTTTTCGAGTTCGTGGTCATCAAGCCGGCGTACTTGAACCCGGCCTCGGCGATGGCATCCAGTGCCACGCGGTAGTCATACTTTGCCCACGGCCGCGTGTAGCAGCCGACTTGCCAGCCACCTCCGCTGGGCGATGCCGCGAAGGCGTCGCGGGCGAGAAGCTGCCGGGCCACCAGGCCCGATGCCCCACTCGCCAGCGTCCGGCCGAGGAATTCTCGGCGCGTGGGTCGGTTTGTGGTAGTCATGATTAGGATCTCCTGTTGGTTGTGTCGAGCCGCTTGCGAGGTACTCCATCGGTGGCTATTGCTCGAACAAGCTGCGCGGAAGTTGGCTCTGGCGGATGATGGACGCCAGTGTACCGGGCTTTAGTTCTTTGTGGTCCGGTATGGGCACGGTAATAGTAGTATCGGTCAATCGCTTCTGCATGACAATATGACTCCCGCGGCGGCGGACTTCGACAAAACCTTGCTCGCGCAACAACTTGCCGACGGCCCTTCCAGAGAGAACGCGAAACCTACCCAACTTTAACCTCCAGTGATGTCAGGTAGACTTCTGACTGGAGGCGCTGCTGGATCTCCACCGGGCTGGCCGCTTCCAGCAACAGTTCGACCGCCTCAGAGAGGTTCGCCCGGGCCTGCTCGACCGTGTTGCCCTGACTGGCGACGTCCAATTCGGGGCAGATCGCTGTGTAGCCGTCTCCCTCGCGCTGAAGCACGGCAGTAAACGTCTGAGTTGCCATGAGAAGTGCTCCTGGATTATTGACTTTGCTATTATACATACAACCTCTGGAGAACGTCAACAAGGCGAAGCCCAGCAGTAGTTGACATTGACCCCCGGTCGGCTTCCATTACAATGCCGCAATTTAACACCGACAAACGCCCCGGGACTGTGGTCCCGGGGTAAAGAGCACCGCCAAACCGCCAAAATATCCCCCGGACCGCAGTCCAGGGGCGTTTTACCTGAAATCCACAGCTATGAGCCAGCCGAGCAGCAATGAAACGACCGGCGGTTGGGCAGCACTAGAGGCGGCCCGGCGGGAGAAATTGCGCAAAATACGCGAACTGGGTATCGACCCCTGGGGCCGGCGGTTCGACGGCCATTCGCCCATCGCTGAAATCCGCGACCGGGAAGTCGAAATCGTCGTTCAGCCGGCCGACGAGTGCCGGACCGGCAAGCCGCCTGAGGCACACGGGCCAAAGGTCCGCGCGGCCGGGCGGATCATCCTGCAACGCGGAGCAGGCAAGCTGATCTTTGTGGACATCCGCGACTGGACCGGCAAGATCCAGTTGGCGATTGGGAAAAAGCAGGTCGGCGAAGAGAATTGGGCCTTGGCCCAATGTTT
>JAUWHT010000257.1 GCA_030605745.1 Pirellulales bacterium
CTTTGAAGCCAAAATGGAACCGCCAACAGAGAAGCGCAACTCGTACTGCTTCATGCCCCCCGGAAATCCCGGCCCCCGGCCGCGCCCACATCCTTCAGACACACGAGTAAAACCTCATACTTCGCCCGTGCTGAGTATAGCGGCCGCCGGCACGGCGGCCTGTGCTCGTCACATCCTGCAACTTCAGACGACTGAAGTGTTACAAACCTGCAAGTCGTGGTGTCCAACCCCCGAAAATCGCGCACGCTGGAGGATATGGGAGATATAGGCAGCCCTTGCCGACGGTGCTCTCCAGGCCGTCGAAGGATACCCCGGGCCCGAATTCCGGCCAATACCAGTTGGGGCCCGTAAAGTGCTGTTTGAAGATCGAGGTTGACAGGATCGGGAGAAAAGGGTATCGGATTGATAAGAACTTCATCCCCAGTGGACTGATTGTTCACTGGCCCCCTCCGGATTGCGATCCAGAGGGTTTTTTCTTGGAGAACTGATGAACAGAACGGTGTTTCTGGTTGTCTGAAGAAGGAGAAGAAGTGAAGTATGGAGAGGTTCAATCGCTTTCTTTATGTAACGTCCGCAATCGGTGTCCTTCTCACAACCGTGCTCTTTTTGGTAGCCATCTGGGCGGAAGTGGAAAATGTCGTCCTCTGGAAGACAGTCGGAAGTGGGCTTGTCATCCTGTCTGCATGCGGGATCATGCTGGCAATCAACTTCCAGACTCTGAAGATCAGAGCCGAAATCAAGGGGAAACCAAAGAACAAGACCGAACCAGACACTTGAGCCGATTTACTGGAAGCCGCGCTTTACGACTGCCGGGGCAGCAGCGTCCGCAATTTCGCCTCCAACGCATCCCGGCCGGTGAGGATCGTTAGCTCAACGCGAACTGCGCGAAGCGGCCGGCGGCCGAGTTGGTCGATGTCCAGCTTGACCAGGTCCTTTTGGGTGCAAAGCACGGCTGCCACCTCGAGCCGATTGGCCCAACGGGCGAGCGAGTCGATATCGGCCGTGGTGTAGCGATGATGGTCGGGGAACTCGCGGAAGTCGGCCACGTGGTAGCCGCACGTTTGAAGTGTGTGACGGAAGGCGGCCGGGTTGCCGATCCCGCAGAAGGCGGCCACCGGCTGAGCGGCCAACGACTCGAGCGGCTCTTCCTGCCCGGCGGAAGAAATCAGCGTCCGGGCCACGTGGGCAGTTTCCAGGTAGACGGATTGCGGGGCGTAGCGCCGGACCTGCCGCCAGATTTCCTCGCGCTCGGCCGGTCGGAGCACGTCGGCCCGCGAAAGAGCCACAACGTCGGCACGACGCAGCCCGCTGAGAGGCTCCCGCAGCGTACCACGGGGAAAGACGTGCCCGAAGCCGAACGGCTCCAGGGCGTCCAACAGGACAATCTCCAGGTCGCGGCCGATCCGCCGATGCTGGAGGGCGTCGTCCAGCAGGATCACCTGGCAGTGGTATTCTTCGACGGCCGCCCGGGCGGCGGCCACGCGGTCGGGGTCTTGCAGGTGCGGCACGTCGGGCAGCTTTTGCTTTAGCTCCAGGGCTTCGTCGTTTTGCGCCCCGGCGCTGGCCCCGTAGCCACGGCTGATAACCGCCGGTCGAACGTCGCGGCTGCGGAACCATCGCCCCAGCCACACGACCATGGGCGTTTTTCCGGTCCCGCCGAGGGTGAGGTTGCCGATGCTGACAACGGGCACGCTGATGCGATATGTGGCCGCCATGCCGCTGTCGTAGCACCAATTCCGCCCCCGGATGGCCAGGCTGTAAGGCACTTCCGCCAGCCGCAGTGCGAACCGCAGTGTGCCCGCCAGCGGTCCCCGACGCCGGCCGCTTACCAGGTCTCGAAATTCCGACGAGTTGAGCATTATCAACTATCTGAATCCAGCTTGCCAAGGTCAAATGCGTAAAATACAATTGTACTTTACGTGTTCTCGTTTGGAACACCCTGCCGGAGTGGCGGAATGGCAGACGCGCTGGACTCAAAATCCAGTGTCCTTCGGGACGTGTGGGTTCAACTCCCACCTCCGGCACTTGGAAGAGTAGGCTATTAGGCTGTTAGACCATTAGGCTGTTAGGCTTTTAGGGACGTGAACTCAACATCCCTAATAGCCTAATAGCCTAACAGCCTAATCCCCTAACACCCTAGATGGTTGGTTTCGTGCCGTACAGAAGTATCGTTTGTGTAAAGCAGGTCCCCGACACGGCCAACGTCACGGCCGAGGCGATGAAGGAGGACGGGACGGTTAATCGGGCCGCCTTGCCCACCGTCTTCAATCCGGAAGACCTCCACGCCCTGGAAGCGGCGCTTGAGCTGCGCGATGCGCACGGCGGGATGGTGACTGCGCTGAGCATGGGCCCACCCAAAGCGGCCGATGTGTTGCGCGAATGCCTGTACCGGGGCGCCGATCGGGGGATCCTGATTACCGATCGTCGGGCGGCGGCCAGCGACACGCTGGCAACCAGTTACATCCTTAGCCAGGCGATCCGCAAGATCGGCGATTACGACTTCGTCTTCTGCGGCCGGCAGGCAATCGACGGAGATACGGCCCAGGTCGGACCGCAGTGTGCCGAGAAGCTGGGGATCACGCAGGTGACCTACCTGGAGCGGATCGTTGACGTTTCCGACGGCGTGGTACGTATCCGGCGGAACATCGGCCTTGGCTGGGAGTTGGTCGAGGCCAGCTTGCCGGTGCTGGTGACGGTGTTGGAGACGGCCAACAGGCCACGACCGCGGGCTGCCAAGCGGATGATTCGTTTCAAGCGTGCCCGGGTCCGCAGCGAGTTGGCCGGTGAATTTCGCAAACAGATGGCCGAAGCCAAGGCGGAGCCAGAAATGCCGGGGGCCCCGTTCGGGCAGATTGCCGAGTGGTTCGACGAGTCCGGGCTGCTGATCGACCAGTGGAGCCTGGAGGAAATCGGCGCCGACCTTGCCAGATGCGGGTTGCCCGGCTCACCGACCAAGGTCCATCGCATCCAGGCAATCGTGCTGACCAAGGAAGGATACACCCAGGTCGCGGCGAGCAACGAAGGCATACGCCGGCTGGTCCACGAACTGGTCGTTGATCGGACGTTGGGGTAGTTAGTGGATAGTGGATAGTGGATAGGTAGTAAAGTTTAGCCGCCGGGCTTGCCCGGCGCGTTTGCGTTCCAGCGCATTGATACCTACCAACGCGCCGGGCAAGCCCGGCGGCTAAACTTTGGAGATTGCCCGTGCCGAACTTCTTTCTTGATAATTCTGATATCCAGTTCCTGTTCGATCATGTCGATTTGGAAGAGTTGGCACGCATCCAAGAGGCCGGCGCAGAAAACGGCGACGCCGATTATGTGCCGCTGGACGAAGCCGACGCGGTGGACGACTACCGGGGGATCCTCGGGATTGTCGGCCAGGTTGCCGCCGAGACAATCGCGCCCAGCGCCGAACGGGTCGACGCCGAGGGAAACACGCTCAATGAGGACGGTACGGTCACGCTGCATCCGCTGGTCCGCGAGAACCTCAAACAGTTGGCCCAGGCCGACCTGACGGGCTTCACCCTGCCGCGCAACTACGGCGGGCTGAACTGCCCCAACCTGATCTACACCATGGCCACTGAGATCATCAGCCGGGCCGACGGCTCGATGATGAACCTGTTCGGCCTGCAAGGGATCGCCGAGACGATCAACGCCTTTGCCGGCAAGGAAATCAAGGACGAAGTCCTACCGCGTTTTGCCCGGGGTGAAGTAACCGGCGCGATGGTGCTTACCGAACCCGACGCCGGCAGCGACCTGCAGGCGGTGCGCTTGCGGGCGTACCAGGACGGCGGCGGCAATTGGTTCTTAAGCGGAGTGAAGCGGTTCATCACCAACGGCTGCGGCGATATCCTGCTGACCATGGCCCGTAGCGAGCCGGAGATCGCCGATGGCCGCGGCCTGAGCCTGTTCATCTCCGAGCGCAGCGAGAAGGTCAAGGTGCGCCACCTGGAGGACAAGCTGGGTATCCACGGCTCGCCCACCTGCGAGTTGGTCTACCAGGACACCCCGGCGCGGCTGATCGGCCGGCGGAAACTCGGGCTGACCACCTACGTTCTGTCTCTGATGAACGGCGCTCGGGTGAGTATTGCCGCACAGTCGTTGGGTATTGCCGAGTCGGCGTATCGGCTGGCGCGAACTTACGCCCATACGCGGCAGCAGTTCGGCGGCCCCATCGAGCGGCTGCCGGCCGTGGCCGAGATGGTTACCGACATGCAGATTGCGATCGAGGCCGCCCGGGCCTTGACCTACGAAACCAGCCGGGTCTGCGACCGCCAGAACAACAATCTGCGGATGTTGCAGGCCATTCCGGAGGCCGACGGCGACGAAAAAATGCGGCGCACGAAACTGCGCATACAGCACAAGCGCCTGGCCGGCATGCTCACGCCGATGAGCAAGTACTACACCTCGGAAATGTGCGTGCGAGTGGCCGGCACGGCGGTCCAGGTCCTCGGCGGCTCGGGCTACATGAAGGACTACGCGGCCCAGCGCCATCTGCGCGACGCCCGGATCACCACCATCTACGAAGGAACCAGCCAGTTGCAGATAGTGGCCGCGGTCCGCGGCGTCACCTCCGGGGTGTTCAAGACCTACTGCGAACAGCTCGAGGAAAACCAGCACAACGACCCGTTGCTGGCTGAGTTGAAAGAGAAGCTGGTTGCGTGCAAAGAGCAAGTGTTAGAGGCGGTGGCGTTCCTTAAAGGAAAGGGCACTGCCTACCTGGACCTCTCGGGCCGGCAAATCGTCGACGCGGCTATCGTGGTCATCGTCGGGCATCTGTTGCTCGGGCAAGGTGCAACAAACGATCGCAAGAAGCGGGTGGCCCGGCGGCTGATCGAAAGCCAGTTGCCCGTCCTGCACATGAACTGCCAGCATGTCCTCTCCGGTGATACCAGCCCGCTGGACGAGTACGATCTACTGGCCGAGCCCGTGCCGGCGAACGAGTAAATACTCAAACTGTAAACGCTAGCATTTGAGGAACGTGATATGCAGGTGGAAACAAGGGATTGGGGATTAGTGATTGGGGATTAGAGTTGATGTGGAAAGCGTGATTCCAATCTCCAATCCCCAATCCCTGCAGCTACGGTGTTTTTCAAGCAAAATGTCCCGATCCGTTTACAGTTTGAGTAAATAGCGATGGAACCCAGTAGAAAACTTATCGACGAATTGTATCGGGAACGGGTTGTTCGGGCTCGCCAGATGCCGCCGGAGCAGAAACTTCTTGCCGGGGCGCGGCTCTTCGACCGGTCATGCCGGATCATGGCCGACGGCATCCGCGATGAATATCCAACCGCCAGCGATCAGAGGGTCCGGGAAATCCTGGACGAGCGGCTGAGCCTGATTCGACACCTGGAGGAATCGACGTGAACAGCGAAGAAGCAACCGTTGCCGTGGTCGATGTCCTGGAGGCTCTTGATGTTCCCTACATGCTGGTGGGATCGTTCTCAAGCAATTTCTACGGCATTCCACGAGCAACCGAGGATGCCGACTTCGTTCTGCAACTCGAGAGGCAATCTGTTTCTGAAATTGCCCGGCGTCTTGGACCGCAATTCCGATTAGATGCTCAAATGTCTTTCGAGATGGTCACGGGAACTACCCGTTACGTGTTGCAGCTTGCGGACACTTCTTTTCGTATCGAGTTCTTCCTGCTTAGCGAAGATGCCCACGATCAAGAGCGATTCAACCGCCGTCGGCGTGTGAGAATACTTGATCGGGAGACGTTTGTCCCCACCGTGGAGGACGTCATCATTACGAAATTGCGCTGGTCGCGTCAGGGTCAACGGACGAAGGATATCGAGGACGTCCGCGGCGTGGTTGCCGTTAATGGTGATCGTGTTCAGTGGGACTATGTAAATGGATGGTGCGATCGACATGACACGCGCGCCACACTCGAAGAAATCCGCCGCTCTGTTCCACCGAGTAGTACCGTTTAGCCGCCGGGCTTGCCCGGCGCGTTGCGAGGTGTCTATACGCTCCAACGCAAACGCGCCGGGCAAGCCCGGCGGCTAAACGACTGGCCGAGTGATTGGCCGGAATTGCTGGGCGGTTTGCTCCGCCGCACGGACGGCTTCGACGGCATCGTTGTAGAACTTCTCCTGGGCGCGAACCCGGCGGCCCCTGCGGGCGACCGGCTGGTAGGTACCGTCGGGGAGCAGCCGGCGGGACTGGACGTTGTCGACAAAAAACGTGTTTAGGATATCGATCAGCCGCCGGCGGAGGTTGCGGTCGATCACCGGAAAAAGTATCTCCAGCCGGTCAACCAAGTTGCGGCGCATCCAGTCGGCGCTGCTGAGATAGACTTCTTCGTGGCCGCCGTTGCGGAAGTAAAAGATTCGGGCGTGCTCAAGATACCGGTCGATGATGGAGGTGACTTCGATGTTTTCGGAGACCCCTTTGACGCCCGGCCGCAGGCAGCAGATGCCGCGGATGTTGAGCATCACCTTCACGCCGGCCTGGCCGGCCCGATACAAGGCATCGATGATGTCGGTGTCCTGGAGCGAGTTGTTCTTGGCCATGATCAATCCCGGCCGGTCGGGCGTGGAAACCTTCACCTCTCGGTCGATCAGGTCGACCAGCCGCTGCTTCAGCCCGGTCGGCGCGATTGTGAACTTCGACCAGCCGACCGTTTCCGAGTACCCAGTCAGCAGGTTGAAGAAGGCGGCCACGTCGGCGGCGATGTCCCGGTTGCAGGTCATTATGCCGATGTCGCTGTAGAGCCGGGCAGTTTTGTCGTTGTAATTGCCGGTGGCCAGGTGCACGTAGCGGTGGATTCGCCCCGACTCGCGGCGGACGATCAGCAGGGCCTTGGCGTGTGTCTTCAGCCCAGCAATGCCGTAGATCACGTGGCAGCCGGCGTCTTCCAGCCGGCGTGCCCAGTTGACGTTTCTGGCCTCGTCGAATCGGGCCTTCAACTCGACCAGCACGGTGACTTCCTTGCCGTTCTCGCCGGCCAACTCCAGGGCCCGAATGATCGGCGAATCGCCGCTGGTGCGATACAGGGTTTGCTTGATGGCCAGTACTTGTGGGTCTTCGGCGGCCTGTTCGAGCAACTGCACGACCGGATCAAAACTTTCGTACGGGTGAAAGAGCATCACGTCATGGTCTCGCAGGGCAGCCCAGAGGTCGTCGGCCCCGATCAGGTCGCGGGGCGGCTGTGGCGGCCAGTCGGCCGTCTTCAGCTTCTCGAGCCCCGGTCGGTTGACGATCTCCCACAAGGCGGTGGCGTCCAGTACGCCCTCGATCTCGTACACGTCCTCGGTCCGCAGCCGCAGCCAATCGGTGAGCCAGTTGCGCAGCCGGCGGTCGGGATTAGCGGAGATTTCCAGGCGTATGGCCGCGCGTCTTCGACGGTCGAGCACGGCCTCCTCAACCGCTTGCAGCAGATCGCCCGCCTCGTCGTCCAATATGGTTACGTCGGCGTCGCGTGTGATGCGGAACAGGGCGGTAGCAAGCACTTCGCATTCCGGGAAAAGCGCACCCACGTTGCCGGCGATGGCGTCTTCCAACCGGGCCAGATGCAGGCCGTCCTCGGCCGGCACATTGATCAGCCGCAGGAACTGGCCGGGCACCGGCACGGCCACGACCGTTTCCGCCGGCTGGTCGGTTTGTTCGCTGCCCTGGCGGCCGCCAATAACCGCGGCGACGTACAACCGCAAACCCGGCAGCAACGGGCAAGGGTCCAACTCTTGGATGGCCAAAGGCGTCAGGACCGGCAGGATTTCCCTGGAAAAATAGGATCGCAGAGACTGTTGCTGCTGGGGTGTCCAGTCTTGCGGCTCAACCACGAACATTCCGTGTTCAGCGAGTTTCTCGAGCGCCTCGCGAATCCCGTTGGCCTGCTCGGCGACCATTCGATGGGCGCGCCGGCTGATCGCGGCGAGTTGCTGCGCAGGTGTCAGCCCGGCCGGATCGCGGCGCCGCACGCCGGCCGACCGCTGCTGCATCAGCCCGGCCACCCGGACCAGGAAAAACTCGTCCAGATTAGAACTGACGATTGCCAGGAACTTCAATCGCTCCAGCAGCGGCAGGTCCTTGCAGAGCCCTTCCCGGAGCACCCGGTCGTTAAACTCCAGCCAGCTCAACTCGCGATTGATGTAGAGTTCCGGCGATTTCAGTTTGTTTTTGGCCAAGGCTACACCTGTTCCAGGCGGATTTTCAGCCCGTAGATGTCTTCAAACAGATCGCCTTTGGCGGCGATTGCCCGCTGCTCGAGCACCAGATCGGTTCCGCCGGGCAGATAGACGATCAACTCGTCGCCTCGTCGCTCGAAGCGAAGGTCGCTTGCGCGCCGGAAACGTCCCCAGGTCAAGGCGTCTGCGGTACGCAAGATGGCTGCCAGCTTGTTGATCAGCACCCGGGTTTCCCTCGGCAGGGTCATGTATTCGGCGTGCGACGGCCTGGGGACGCTGCGGCGATGATACCGGGCGACGTTGGCAACGACTGTAATCTCGTCGCGGCTGAGCCCGAAGATCTCCGAGTTGGCGATCAGGTAGTAGCTGTGTTTATGATGCGCCCGGCTGCTGACGACTCCGCCAACCTCGTGCAGCAGGCCCGCCACCGTCAGCAGCAAGCGATGCCGGGCACCCAGCCCGTGATCGGCCCGGAGTTGGTCGAACAGGCGGACCGCCAGATCGGCCACATTCTGGGCATGGTCGAGGTCGATGTGGTATTTCTCGCCGATCGCCACCGCCGAGTGGATCACCCCGTCGAGTAGAACCGTGTCTTCCTGCCCGGTGACGTCACGGGCCAACTCCAACAACAGCCCGTC